>CAZIGE010000084.1:0-7573 GCA_964538475.1 uncultured Oscillospiraceae bacterium
TTTTATTCCTGTTGTCGGTCTTATTATTTGGCTTATTAACAAGGATAATAAACCTTTGATGGCAAAATCGGCAGGAAAAGGCGCGCTAATTGGGTTTATTGTATCTATGGTATTTTCTATTATTTACGGTGCGATTGTGGGTAGTATGATCGGCGGAATGCTGTAATAATTCTTTTCGACTTTTCGTCCGCTTGCGTAATATGCAAAAGCAGACCTGCCGATCCCAATCGGGCAGGTCTGCTTTTTCGGTCGTATGCGGTTTATGCTGTGAAGCGCGGCTCACAGGTCAGGTGGATCCCGAGCCGCTTGAAGGTGTTTTCGTCTGCGGGAGAGAGGATCACAGACGAATGCACGTCGCATCCGCGCAGGCGGGAAAGCTGCTTCATCGCCAGCTCGGCCATCGGATTGGTCGCGGCACAGATGGACAAGGCGATCAGCGTTTCGTCGGTATGCAGGCGCGGGTTGCGATTACCCAGATGCTCTGTCTTCAGCTTTTGGATGGGGTCAAGCACGACTGGTGAGATCAGGTGCAATTCATCCGGCATACCGCCGAGTTTTTTCAGCGCGTTGAGCAACAGGCCGGAGGATGCGCCCAGCATATCCGATGTGCGGGCGGTGACGATGCTGCCGTCGGGAAGTTCCATGGCGGCTGCGGGTGCGCCTGTGATCTCCGCTCTGGCCATTGCAGGCGCGACGACCCTGCGCTGATCGGGGGTAGTGCCTGCCTTTTTCATCAGCAGCTCCAGCTTGCGAACGGCCTCATCCACGGCCTTTCCCTTTTTCTGATCGCAGAGAATATCGTAATAGCGGCGAATGATCTCCCGACGGGAGGCCTCGCGCACGGCCTCGTCATCGACGATGCAGTTTCCTACCATGTTCACGCCCATATCCGTGGGAGACTTATAGGGGCACTGTCCCAGGATCTGCTCAAACATGGCGACCAGCACGGGAAACGCCTCCACATCGCGATTATAGTTCACGGTGGTCACGCCGTAGGCATCCAGATGGAACGGATCGATCATGTTCACGTCGCTCAGGTCGGCGGTCGCCGCCTCGTAAGCCAGATTGACCGGGTGGTTCAGCGGCAAATTCCAGACGGGGAATGTTTCAAACTTGGCATATCCCGCCCGAACGCCGCGCTTATGCTCGTGATAGATCTGCGAGAGGCAGGTGGCAAGCTTTCCGCTGCCGGGCCCCGGCGCAGTCACAACGACCAGAGAACGCGTCGTTTCGATAAAGTCATTTTTTCCGTAGCCGTCGTCGCTGACCACGTGGGCGATGTTGGAGGGATACCCCTCAATGGCATAGTGGTGATAGGTTTTCACGCCCAGGCTGTCCAGCCGTGCCTCAAAGGCGCGTGCAACGGGCTGCTCGTGATAGCGGGTCAGCACCACGCTGGAGACATACAGCCCGAAATCCCGAAAAATGCCGATCAGACGGATCACATCCCGATCATAGGTAATGCCCAGATCGCCGCGTATCTTGTTTTTCTCGATATCATCGGCGTTGATGGCAATGACGACCTCCACCTGCTCCTTCAGCTGAAGCAGCATACGCAGCTTGCTGTCCGGCTGAAAGCCGGGAAGAACGCGAGCCGCGTGATTGTCGTCGTATAATTTCCCGCCGAATTCCAGATACAGCTTTCCGCCGAATTGCGCGATCCGTTCGCGGATGTGGGCAGATTGGGTAAGCAGATAACGATCGTTGTCAAATGCCGTAGCAGCCATGTCCATCGCCTCTCTCTTTCAAAAATCCGCCTTTTATTTTACATCATTCCGTCGCCGAAAGCAAGGCAAATATCCTGGAAAGTTTCATTGCTTTTTTTGTCGAATATGCTATAATACAGGAAAAGCACAAAGGGAGGATCCGCCGTGGAACGATCGGATACGCTGTATCGGCAATATCTTCAAATTCTGAAAGAGGAGCTGCGCCCCGCCATGGGCTGCACCGAGCCGATCGCGCTGGCTTACGCGGGCGCGCGGGGCAGGGCGCTCCTGGGCGCATTGCCGGACAGGGTCTGCATCCGTGTCAGCGGCAATATCATCAAAAATGTCAAGAGCGTCGTCGTGCCCAATACAGGCGGATTGCACGGCATCGCAGCGGCAGTCTGCGTCGGCATCGTGGCCGGGGAGGCAGACAGACAGCTGGAGGTCATCAGCCGTGTATCCGCGCAGCAGCGTGCCGAACTGGCGCAGTATCTGCAAACCGTTGCGCTCGAGATCGCGCCTGCCGACTCGGAGCTGATCTTCGATATCGATCTGGAGCTGTTCTCGGGGGCGGATCGTGTCCGCGTGCGCATCGTCAATCACCACACTAACCTGGTCTATTTGTCAAAAAACGATACCGTTTTGCTGGATCTTCCGGTCAGTGAGTCCTCCGAAGATCATCTGACTGATAAATCCTGCCTTTCTATCGACCGCATCGTGGAATTTGCCGACTCCCTGGATCCCGAGGATGTGCGGGACACGATCGGGCAGCAGATCCGCTGCAACATGGAGATCGCGAACGAAGGTATCGCGCACGACTGGGGCGCAAACATCGGCAGTGTGATCCTGCGCCGTCAGGGCGATACCGTCGCGCGCCGTGCGGCGGCCTACGCGGCAGCAGGCTCGGACGCCCGCATGAGTGGGTGCGAAAAACCGGTCATCATTCTCTCGGGCAGCGGCAATCAGGGCATTACCGCAAGTGTCCCGGTCGCGGTGTATGCGCGTGAGCGCGGTGCTACGGAGGCAGAGCTGTTCCGCGCGGTGGCGGTGAGCGATCTGGTCACCATTCACCAGAAAACGGGGATCGGACGGCTTTCGGCCTACTGCGGCGCGATCAGTGCGGGCTGCGGTGCAGGCGCGGGCATCGCGTACCTGTGCGGCGGGGGGCGGGAGGCCGTTGCACACACGGTCGTCAATGCCATCGCCATCCTTTCGGGAACGATCTGCGACGGCGCAAAGCCCTCGTGCGCAGCCAAGATCGCCGCTGCGGTAGACGCAGGTCTTCTTGGGTTTGCCATGTATCGGGAAGGACAGCAGTTTTACGGCGGAGACGGGATCGTCACCAAAGGTGCGGATCAGACCGTGACCAATGTCGGGCGGCTTGCCCGCGAAGGTATGAAGGAGACCGATCGGACGATCTTGAAGATCATGCTCGAAGCACCCTGCTGATACAAAACTCAGCCGACCCGGCTCGGGTCGGCTGAGTTTTGTATAGATGCGGACGTTTATTCGACCTGCGTCAGCGTAAAGTCGGACACTGCGTCGGTTTTTTCGCTCTGCGTGAAGGTCGCGGACGCGACTTTCACCAGCGAGCCGTATTTATCTCCCTTGGGGCCGGATTTGGAGTAACCCCAGAGGGTGTCCATGGAATACTTTTTGTCTGCGGCCTGTCCGGCGGCAAACGCCTCTTCATCCAGAATATATACCGAGACGGTGTAATCCGTTTCCTCGCCGAAGAGCGGGCGGTAGGCGCTGTCCACGATGCACACGACCGTCTCATCTTCCCACGCGTCGGTTCGCTCCAGCACCAGCTGCGTGACGCTCCGGTTGGCCTGCACGCACTGCTTGTCGGTATAGTCGGCTGAACGCGACGTATCGGTATAGCGCCAGTTCAGGTAGGTCACGGCGCTTGCGATGCCGACGAGCATGACCGCGACCATGGCCACGATCTGCTTTTTCCCGAAGCGGAGCTTATCGTTGCCGACCCGCGTCAGTCCGGCGCGGTTGGTAATCGGCATCATGATGCGCAGAAACAGCGTGATGACCACCGATTCGATGGGGAAGAAGAACAGGTTCTTGAAGATCCTTGCCACGGCGGTAATGCCAAGAAGCGCGTTTTTCGCCTTGTCGGGGTTACCCATATAGGTGTACTGCCAGGCAAAGATCAGCTGCTGCAAAATGATATTGACGAAGAAGCAGATCAGAAAGCGTGCCAGCAGGACGCGACCTGTGGTGGGCTTTGCGCGGTACAGGCACAGCGCATAGATCACCGTACTTGCGATCTCAGTGAGCATGAACGGCAGAAAATAATCGCCCGTGGGATAGAGCATGAACCCGATGGTGTCCGAGATCATGGCGGCGGGGATGGCCATGACCGGGCCGAACAGCATCGCACCCAGCGCGGTGGCCAGTGTAGCAGTCTGGATCGCCATTTGCGGGCCGACATAGATCGCCGCGGGCTTCAGCGCAATGCGCAGCGCGACCATCAGCGCGGTGATCACCAGCATTTTGGTGCTTTTCAGCTCGTTGGCGGCGTCGCGCCAATAGGCCTTGGAAAACGGATGGGGATAAAGAGCAGTGCTTGTTTCGGTTCTTGCCATTTTTTAGATTTCCTCCTTGTTTTGTAGAGGGCGGCTGCTTCGGAACAAAAAAATCCCCCGTGCACAGGCACAAGGGGAGCAAAGCAATTCCGCGGCCATCGCCCGACCGAGTATCGTTGCTACATTCGGGAGGTCAACTCCAAAATGGCGCAGCGGGTGCGGATCTCTCATCGCGGACGGCAGGTCCTTCGTCTGTCACACAACTCCCCATTTTGACAGCACTTCACGCGAGAGTTCCTACTCTGTTGGGAATATCATACACCACAGAGCGGAAAATGTAAATAGCAAACAGAAAATTTTTCCACGGAAATCAGCAGAAAACCGCGCAAAACTTTTCCCGAAAACGTATTGACTTTATACGGCTGCGGAGTATAATAGAATTGCTGTTTCAGAATATACATTGCGAAACAGACGATTTGCGGAAATCGCGCCGAACGGCGCTGCATCCCATTATACACAGCATTTTCAGGAGGGAGCACGATGCACATCACCTTTGCAAAACTGGATCACACGAACTTCTCGGCCTGTTCGCTGGACGATTTTGTTCGCCATCAGCAGGTAAGCGAGTGCTGGCGAAACGAGGAGGGCACATGGAAGCTGGCGCCAATTTCCTTTGTAGAAGATTGGTCATTGGAGCAATGCAGGAAAATCGCATCGGATGTGGTCGCACATATGGAAAAAGATCAGACGGCATTCGGTGCATTTGACGGGGAAAGACTGGTGGGCTTTATCACTCTTTCCCATAACTTTTTCGGTCATACTGCAAAATATGCCGAACTGGTTTGCTTTCAGGTTTCCGAGCCTTACCGTGGGAAAGGAATCGGGAAAATCCTTTTTGGGCTGGCTTGTGAGGAAGCAATGCATCTGGGAGCAGAAAAATTGTACATTTCCGGACATTCGTCGAAAGAAAGTCAGGCGGCCTATAAAGCTCTGGGCTGTGTCCATGCCAAGGAAATCAATCAGAAATTGGCAGAGGAAGAACCCTTTGATGTGCAGCTGGAATATGCGCTTGACCGTACATACACCAAACGACTGATTTTGCGTCGATTCCGCGAGGAAGATCTTCGGGATCTGCACGAATACCTGTCCGACGCGGAGACGGTACGCTTTGAGCCGTATAAGCCGATGACGTTACACGAAACGGCGGAAAATCTGGCGTGGCGCATCTCGACCGACGAAATGATCGCCGTGGAGCTGAAAGAAAGCGGCAAAATGATCGGCAATGTGTATCTCGGTAAGCGTGATTCGAACAGCCTCGAACTCGGCTTCGTGTTCAATCGGCAGTATTGGGGGCAGGGCTATGCCGCAGAAAGCTGCGAGGCGGCGCTCGAACAGGCTTTATCGGGCGGGATCCATCGGATCTATGCCGAGTGCGACCCCGAAAATGTACATTCGTGGCATCTGCTGGAACGGCTCGGGTTTAAGCGGGAGGGACATCTTCGGCAGAACATATACTTTTGGACGGACGAACAGGGGCAGCCTGTTTGGAAGGATACCTTTCTTTACGGTATGCTGCGGGAAGACCGGCGTGAGCGCCGCGTCTGCACGGGAAAGGAGGAAACAGGATGCACTACATAAAAGAGATAACGGATCCTACCGAGATCTATGCCTATATGGAAACATTGGAATTTCCCTATCGCTATGATACGCCGTATGCCCTGTGGGAAAAGTCCTATGCCCGAGATACGGACGGAGAGGGGCGGGAGCTGTTTGCCGATTTGAAAACGCTTGGCGCATATGAAGGCGAAAAGCTGATCGGCTTTTTACAATACGGACGGACGGCTTTCGGATTTGATGAAACGGGAGAGATATCCGATGCAGTCTCCTGCCCTGTGATCCGCAATTTCTATTATGATGCGGATTGCGGCGAGATCGGGAAAGAATTGCTGGCGGCGGCGATGCGCAAGATGTCCGTCGGATCCGGCAGGATATATGCATTCTTTCATTATTTCGGCATGTCCTGCTATGCGCGGCACGGAAAGCTGTTCGCCGATTTTTCGCATATCCACGATCTGCTGCTGGAGTCCGGCTTTTGCATTGAGCATGAAAATGTTTTCTATTCATCGAAGGCGGAGAGCAACGCCTGTGCCGATAGCGGCATATCCTGCCTTCCGCACGAGCGAACAGTCGCAGATCAGCAGTATTTTGATTTTCTTCTGGGGACGGAGGTCGTCGGCGGCTGCGAGGTGCATTTCCTTGCACAGCAGAAAATTTCGTATTTACGCTGGATATTCACCGATGAAGCCGTTCGGGGAAAAGGAATCGGCACGCGCTGCATGGCGGCGTTGAGATCGGAGCTGTGCAGGCGGGGATACACCCGACTGGACACGGATACGGCACGTTTGAACACAGGCGCACAGCGGTTTTACGAGAAAAACGGCTTTGTTCGGGAAGGCCTGACAAGAAGCTATTATTATGATGTTGACGCGAAGCAGCCGTGCAAAACGCACGGATCATGATGGGCTGCACGGAAACGCGACGCAGCTCGGGAACAAATAACAACTGCAAGGAGAAGAATATGACACAATTCAACTATATCACACTGCGGCAGAACCCGCAGCTAAAAGAACAGGCATCCCAATGGTTCCACCAAAAATGGGGCGTGCCGCAGGAAGCTTACTTAGAATGTGTGGAAGATTATCTGAGTGGCAAAACCGAATATGGCTGGTATCTTTGCATGGATGGGGACAAGATCGTCGGCGGTCTGGGGGTCATCGAAAACGACTTTCATAACAGGAAAGACCTGACCCCGAACATCTGCGCCGTCTACACCGAGCCGGACTACCGCTGCAACGGGATCGCAGGGCGACTGCTGGATATGGCGGTGGAAGATTTGCGCGGCAAAGGCGTTTCCCCGGTCTACCTGCTCACAGACCATACCGGCTTTTATGAGCGCTATGGTTGGGAATTTCTGTGCATGGTGCAGGGCGACGGGGAGGACAAACTCTCCAGAATGTATATTCACCGATAAAATGGATACCGGACTGGAAGGCAGGAGAGTTGAACATCATCGCACCGTTTTTAGATGGGCAGGGGCGGCTGACGGCGTTCCCTGCACGGTCAGTCATCAGACTGTGCCCACTCACCTCCACGTGCTCTGTAGTGTGCCTGTATCCTCAAGCATATTCTAACAAAATTCTACAAGCTGCGTTAGTGGCAATTCAGTTTCATACTGTTTTGTGCCTTTCAGCGCAGCGGAAAGGCATGGTCATAAATATGGAAAAATTAGAGAAAAACATCGAGAAAATTATCAGAGAACGGTTTGGA
>CAZIGE010000085.1:0-7287 GCA_964538475.1 uncultured Oscillospiraceae bacterium
GCTTTTTCTTTTTGTTCTTTTCGTTCTTCTCTTTTCGATCTTCCCTTTTCTCTAATTCTCCCACGCGACTTTTCCGAAGAAGAGAGAAAATGTGCTTCGCTACGCAGAGGTTCAAATCTCTAACACAAATGGCGGGAAATATTTTTTATCGTCCACGCGCAAAAAGAAACGACGATTTTCGTTAAGAAGATCGCCGTTTCTTTTTGTTCTTTTCCTTCTTCCCTTTTTCTTCCTTAACTTTTCTCAAAAACGCAACAAGCCTCCCGGTTTGAAATGTACTGAAATGCCACTTGCTTTTTTCTTTTTCTGTATTGACAAATTCGGTTCGCTGTGCTATATTTCACTTAGATAAATCTCTAACTAAAATACATAATTCAAAAATCGGGAGGTAAGTATGACAGGACAGTCGATGGAAGCAGGCATGGTGCAGATCGCACAAAGCATGAAAGGCGACCTGCAAGGCAAGTGTGAGGCACTGAGGTCGGACGAGAAAACCGCGGCCAGAGCCTATCAGATCTCCATCAGCGCCATTGAGCAGGCGATCAAGCTGGTGACCATGCAATTTTCGGATAAAGCATTCGACGAAAAATATTATTCGGTCAGACAGGAGCGGGTTTTCCATAATCCCAGATCGATGTATTTTGCCGATCACAGAAATTGGTTCGACAGCGAGCGGGATGTCGCGGCGAAAGAAGCCTTTCTGGTCTACGCTCACGGCGTGCAGATGGTCAGAACAGTCTTTCTGGAGGCAAAAATCGCCGAATTGACCGTTGCCGAGCAGGCCGGTGCAGTCGAAAAGATCTTTGTATGCAAGATGATCGTCGGTACCTTGCAGGCGCTTCTCGGACAATGGGAGCAGCTGTGGGAAGCCGAAAAAGGTGCCGCCCATGGATAAGCAGGATAATCAGGCGGTCGTCCTGTTCAAGGCGCTGGCAGACGACTCGCGCTTAAGGATCATTCGGATCCTGCTGAAGCAGGACTCTTATTCCGAATATCTGGCCGACAAGCTTAATTTGACGGCACCTACGATCACCTATCACATGGATCGGCTGGTCAAGGCGGATCTTGTTCGCAGCACGAAAATACAGCACTACACCATTTATTCTCTCAACAGAGAACTCATGGAAACGCAGATCGGGGAATTGATACGTTCCGCCATTGCGATGGACGACGATCCGACCTACGAGGAAAAGGTCATCGGCAATTTCTTCGAATACGGTCGGCTGAAAAAGATCCCGTCCCAGCTGAAAAAGCGGGAGATCATCATCGGCTATATCGCATCGAAGTTTGCGTTCGACATGGAGTATACCGAAAAGCAGGTCATAGCGGAAATAACGGCAATGCACGAGGACTATTGTACCATCAAGCGCGACCTGATCGGCATGGGCTATTTACAGGATCTGGGCGGTAAGTATAAGCGAATCAAATAGGGACCAGAGGATAAAAACAAACGGCATCAGGGAATTATAGAATCCAAAGGAAGCACATCCTGCCTGCGTGATCGGGCAGGATGTGCTTCCTGTTTTTGTATTTTCGGGGGGGTATTTTGATGAAGAAAACGAGGATGTGCTTCCCGAAAGAAAAGACTTGCATGGGCGGTTTTCGGGAATACCGGCATATCGTGTTCTGCCGGACAATCCTCCGATCCGCTTCCGGTTACAATGCGGTTGCGCCCGGCGTTGGCTACCGGATATTGCTTTTCCGGCAGCAGCCGGGCGGAGATATATTACTTGCCGTAGTTTGCCACATTGCCCCCTCCCTTGTGCGTTTTTTCATTATAGCATACCAAAAGAAACAAAAAAGTGGGAGTTTTTGAAATATCAGGGTTGAAAAACGGGAAAAGATATGATACTATAGTCGTGCCACACAAATCAATAGCCTACTTTCATAGGGGAAGTGTTTTTTGTTTCAGCAAAAACACATCCTCCGCTTTGCGTTCCCCTATGGAAGGTAAAAGATTTGTGTGGCAACAAATGGAGTCATGTGCTTTTGTAGTGTGTGGCTTCGTTTGATGCCACACACTTTTTTATTTTATGGAGGGAACAAAAATGAACACAGTAGAGCTACTGCAACTCTCGCAGAAAATCGAACACGGATTTTCAAAATTTGGCTACCCATTACCTTTTGAGCGCGATTTGATTTCACGCAATCCAACAGCAGCAATTGAATCAGGACTGCTTCATTTGAGTGCTATTGGAGCGATTTCGGATGAGGAACGCTCTGAACACATCGGCAATTATCAGTGGGGCGAATCGTCACTTTCTGAAGTGGCATCATCTCCTGATGGACTCGAACAACTGAATGTATTGCTAAGAAACCTTGACGATTGGTATCAGTGCTATGTTGAACGGTATGCCGAAGATAACGAAGAAAATGTGGAGGTAGACAAATGAAAAAGTATTTATTCCTTTTCTTGGCACTGGTAATGTGCCTACCACTGTGTGCGTGTGGACAGAAAGAAACACGTATTGAATTAACAGCCGATAATTTGGAAAGCTATATTTCGTTTTCTATCTCATCAGATGACCGTGATATTAGTAGCGAACTTATTCAAACGCGTCCGTATAAGGAATATAAATACTGGGGGACTTCAAATGTGACGGTAACAGCATTTTTGAAAGAAGGTATTCGCCTGGAAAACGCATCCTTTAGTATAAGGTGCCAAAATTCTAATACTGTCGATGGAAAGAGCCCTTGGAACGATATCTTTATTTCAATTACGATGCCTGCGAATGGGGAGATGGTAACGGTGACGGGTTCTTCCATTAATGTCAATAAAAGTCAAGCTTTTCCCTATCGCCCTATCTATAGTAGCATGAAGTATCAAATTGTTTCGGTTTCGGGATGTGTAATTGTATCCACAGAGTAAAACAAGAAACAGGATGCCACAGCGGCATCCTGTTCTTCTTATTTTCCAAAAGCCCAATATAGTTATAAACCGTTGTTCTGCTATTTAGAATAAAGTTTTCTGCACCTGCAAGATAAGTGGTTACCTTGGGTGTAAACCCAATAAACTCAGGTTTGGAAAGCGCTATCGATCTGCTATCAAATCCAACGGAAAATCTCACTTTTCAGCCATTTTTACAGGTCTACACCTGTAAAAATCGCCTTGAAGATATATTTTCCTTATTCCCACTCGATCGTCCCGACGGGCTTGGGGGTAAGATCCAGGCAAACTCTGTTGACCCCCTCGACTTCGCGGGTGATCCGCTCCGTGATATGGTGCAGCAGCGGATAGGGAATTTCTTCGATCGTTGCGGTCATGGCATCGGTGGTATTGACCGCGCGGATGATCGCGGGCCAGCCTTCGTAACGCTTCCCGTCCCGCACGCCGACGCTCTTGAAATCGGGGATCGCGACGAAATACTGCCAGACTTTGCCGGCCAGACCGTTCCTGTCGAATTCCTCCCGCAGGATCGCATCGGCTTCGCGCAGTGCCTCCAGACGGTCGCGCGTGATCGCACCGAGGCAGCGCACGCCGAGGCCGGGGCCGGGGAACGGCTGACGGTAGACCATGCCGTGCGGCAGGCCGAGCGCTTCGCCGACGACACGCACCTCGTCCTTATACAGCAGCTTGATCGGCTCGACCAGTTCAAATCGCATTCCCTCAGGCAGACCGCCGACATTGTGATGCGCCTTGACGCCGTCGGACTCCAGAATGTCGGGATAGATCGTGCCCTGTGCCAGAAAATCAATGCCCTTGAGCTTCTTTGCCTCGTCATTGAACACTTCGATGAATTCGCTTCCGATGATCTTGCGCTTGGTTTCGGGATCGGAAACGCCGGCGAGCTTATCCAGGAAGCGGTCAACGGCATCGACATAGATGAGGTTCGCATCCATTTCATCGCGGAAGACCTTAACGACCTGCTCGGGCTCGCCCTTGCGCAAAAGCCCGTGGTTGACATGCACGCAAACCAGCTGCCGACCGATCGCCTTGATCAGCAATGCCGCCACGACCGACGAATCCACGCCGCCCGACAATGCCAGCAGTACCTTTTTGTTGCCTACCTGTGCACGCACCTGCGCGATCGTATTCTCCAGAAACGCTTCTGCCAGTGCGGGCGTGACGATCCGCTGCATCGCAGCGGGGCGAATGTTGCTGCTCATGGGAATCCCCTCCGTATTCATTTGATAAAATCATTATACTACCGTAAAAACAGACTTTCAATGCAAATTCTCGTAAAAAAATCCGTATCTCCCGCAAACAAAAATACACATTTTTTACAAAGCGTCTGTCACGACCGTGTAGCGCGGCTCGGACAGCTGCATCGACAGCTTTCGCGAAGCCTTCGCACCCACAGCCAGCTGATACAGTACGACCAGATGGATCAGAAGATCCACCAACACCGTGCCGATGTTTTGCCGCAGCAGCAGCGCCGCCGCGAGCAGCATCGCGCTGTCCACGCAAAACAGCGCAAACGCCATCCACAGCCTGCCGCCCCTTTTTCGGGACAGCAGCCACAGCAGCATATAGACCCCCAGCAGCAGCGCAGCCGCCGCGAGCCCCGTCATGGTATACACGCCGTTATTCGGTCGGATCGGCGCAAAGTAATTGTCCATGCCCTTTCCCAGCCAGACCAGATAATACGGAACAGACGCGGAAAACAGAAGATACTCCGCCTGCCCGCGCAGCAGCAAAATCAGATTGATCGCGGTCATCACCACCGCGCCGAGCAATGTGCGCCGCCCCATCTGCACCTGCTGCCGCAAAAAACCGCGATAGCTCCCGTCGGCACCGTTCGTCTCCGTTGTATACATCGGAAAACACCTCCGTTTTTTCTTGACATTTCCCGCTCGGGCGTGTATAATACGTCCCAATCGAATAGGACAGTTCGTGACCATCCTGTCTGTAAACAAAACTAGGGATCTCGGATGGACGCATTATGTGCGTCCGTTTTATTTTGGGCACGGTGCGTGCCCTTTTTTATTTCGGAGGTTTTTATGCGAAGCAAGACCCGTTTTCTGGTCCACAGCGCCGTGATCGCCGCGCTTTATATCGTTCTTACCTGTATGCAGTATATCCTCTTCCCGGAAAGCACCTCCATGGCGATCCAGTTCCGCGTTTCCGAGGCGCTGTGCGTGCTGGCATTTTTCACGAAGGCCGCCATTCCCGGGCTGACCATCGGATGCCTGCTGTTCAATTTGTGCAGTGCACAGACGCTTCCGCTGGATTTTCTGTTCGGAAGTCTGGCTACATTCTGCGCAGCCGTATGCATGTGGCGCTGTCGGCGGCTCACGGTCTTCGGCTATCCTCTGCCGGGATCGCTGATGCCCGCACTTTGGAACGCGCTGTTCGTCGGCGCGGAGCTGAGCTGGTATATCGGCGGCGGCTTCGCGCTGAACGCCGCCTGCGTGGGTGCAGGCGAAGCGTGCGTGCTGCTCACGCTTGGCAGCGTGCTGTACGCCGCCGTCAGGACGCATCGCAAGCATCTGAAGCTGTAACATCCATTTTCGTCCGAATCGAGATCGGCTCTCCCGTGACGGGATGCGCAAATTGAACACTGTGCGCGCACAATCTCTGGTAATGATACCCCATCTGCGCCGAGAGCGCCGCAGACGCTTCGCTTGCATACTGCGGATCGCCCAAAACAGGAAATCCCATATACGCGCAGTGGACGCGCAGCTGGTGCGTGCGCCCTGTGATCGGGCGAAGCGCCAGCTTTGCATAGCCTTCCCGTTTTTCCAGCACCCGATACTCTGTCAACGAAGGCTTCCCCCGCTCTCCCACAAATCGCAGCAGGCTCGGCGCGGGGCAGCGGTCGATGGGCGCATCGATGATGCCGTTGTCTGCTTCGGGACAGCCGAAAACCAGCGCATGATACGTCTTTTGCACCCCGCCGTTTTGCAGCAGGGCGTGTACATGGGCGTTTTTCGCCAGCAGTACGATACCGAAGGTATCCCGATCCAGTCTCGTTACCGGGTGGAAGGCACACTTCTGCCCGGTCTTTTCATAGTATCCCGCCACGAAGTTGGCCAGAGTCCCCTCGTTTTTCGCGCGAGACGGATGAATGAGCATCCCGGCGGGCTTATCCACCGCCAGAAGGTGCGCATCTTCATAGATGATCGTCAAATCTCCATTTTCAGCCGGATACTGCACCTGTGGTGCATCCATTAATACGGTGATCTCATCCCCCGGCTCTACCCGAAAATCCGTATGCTCCGGTTTGCCGTTGACCAGAATTTTTTCGTGCCATTTCAGCCGATTGACAAGGCCGGACGACATCGCCATTTCTCCCCGCAAAAAGGACGACAGCCGACCTGCCCGTGTGGCAGTATATTTCAGCTCCATGTGCATCGCCTCCGACTTCCGTCACACAATGATCCGTTCCTTCTTTGCATCGAGAATGATCGATACCATCCCCAGCTTTCCATCCTGATTTCGGGTGTCGAAACGCAGAGAACGCCCGATCTTTCCGTCCGCTTCGTTCCAGTATTTATAATGGAATGCTCCATTTTCATCGCAGTATTCCAGAAGTTCTACCGCAAAACCGGCTTTTTCAAATACGGCACACAAAGATCGATGATCGTAGACGATCTTGTGGGTATACGCAGGGTGATCGGGATCTCCGTTTCCGCCGACTTTGACCATATTCTGATACCACGCATTTCTGAAATTGGCATCGGGAACAGCCACTCGTATGTAACCTCCGTCCGCAAGAAAATCATAACAGTTCTTCGCCGCCGTACAGCCTTCTTCAAATGTCATATGTTCCCAGACATGCTCGGCAAGAAAGGCCGTAGGTTTCTCCTGCGAAAACAATCTTTCAAAATCAGCCCGATCGAGCAGATCCAACTCATCTTCCTGTGTACTTATCCAGCCGTCATATGCGGTTTTCCCCGCGCCGATCACAATTTTCATTTTTCTGCCTCCCCTATCGCATCCTCCGGCAACATATTATAGCATAGTTTTCATTTATTTTTCAACAGATGATCTGAAAAATACAAAAAGCAGGCCACATACAACCGTCGTTGAATGTGACCTGCCATTTCTATTACGAATTTATCAGTTCAGAGCAGCCTTAGCCTTCTCGACGACGGCAGCGAACGCAGCGGGATCCTGGATCGCCAGCTCGGACAGGCTCTTGCGGTTCATCTCGATACCGGCCTTGTTGATGCCGTTCATGAACTTGGAGTAGTTCAGGCCGTAGGGCTTCACCGCGGCGGAAATACGGGTGATCCACAGGCGGCGATAATCACGCTTCTTCAGCTTGCGGCCGACATAAGCGTAGTTACCGGACTTCATGACAGCCTGCTTGGCCATCTTGAAGTGCTTGGACTTGGAACCCC
>CAZIGE010000086.1:0-7194 GCA_964538475.1 uncultured Oscillospiraceae bacterium
TCGTTTTTATTGCGCTTGTTGGTGTCCTCCTCCACGCCCTCGCGCACGCCCGTTTCCAGATCTTCCTCGTCGTGGTCGTTGAAGACATAGTATTTTTCCAGCGTGGAGGTATCAAAATAGACATTCCCGCCGACAAAATACGCCTTCCCGTCGTCCAGCAGCTTCCGCACCATGTGGATATACTCCGCGATGCAGTTGGTAGCGGGCTCGACGACATCCGGCCGTCTGATGTTCAGCTTATCGCAATCGGCAAAAAACGCCTCGGTATAGAACGCGGCGATGTCCATCACGGTCTTGTTTTCCCGTTTCGCGCCCTTGAGCATCTTGTCCTCTCCCGTGTCCGCATCGGAAGCCAGATGCCCCACATCCGTGATATTCATCACCCGCTTGACAGGGTATCCGAAGTAGCGCAGGCTCTTTTCCAGCACATCCTCCATGATATAGGTGCGCAAATTGCCGATGTGGGCGTAATGGTACACCGTAGGTCCGCAGGTATACATCTTCACGATGTCCGGGTGATTGGGAACGAACAGTTCCTTCTTATGGGATAGAGAATTGTACAAATACATGGCTGCAACCTCCTGATAATATTCCATATAAAAATACCGCCCCCTGTGCCGAGACACAAGAGGCGGGTAAAAACTCGCGGTTCCACTCTCATTTATCACTTGCTATGCACTTATCCGCTCCCGGACGCACTTTCGCGGCGCTCCCCCGCCCGGGCTCTCAGCCAACGGCCCCGGCTCTCTGACGGCTCGCATACCGCTACTCTTTCCGATCTTCGCAGGTTTCGTTTATTTTACCACCGCTGCAGGCGTTTTGTCAAGGAAAAGTCTGCAAACCGCAGGCGCATCGCTCATTTCTTTCCGATGGCAAACCCGATGGCCACACCGCCGGCCATGCAGACCAGTCCGATCACGATCACCAGCAGCACGGGGATGCCCGGTTCCTGCCGGGTCGGTGTTTGCGTACCGCCCTGCGGCTGCGTTTCGGACGGAGTCGTCTGCGTCGGCTCCGAGGGCTGCGTCGGCTCTGTCGGTTCGCTCGGTTCGGTCGGTTCCGGTTCTGTCGGCATCGGTTCGGTCGGGGTCGGCTCGGTCGGCTCTTCCCCGTGCGCGGCGGCGCGCTTTGCGATCACCAGATAAGTCTTCTGCGTTCCGTCCTCCGCGGTGCAGACCACCCGAATGGGATTATCCGCCCCCGCCGTGAGCGATTCGCCGCCGGACACGGTCACGGAGGCCGCCGAATCAGCCGCCACGGCGGCAACGGCAACGTGATCCGTTTCATACGGCAGCCAGATCACATACTCCGTCACATCCGCGCGGAATACGGGCGAAAGGCGAAAATCCTCCGCCGTCAGCTCGGCCAGATCGCAATCGGAAGACGGCGTATAATTGGGATCCTGCGCTCTGGTCACAACGATCACATACACCTTCTGTGCGCCGCTTTCGGCCGTCACGGTGATGCTGACCCGCGTGGAGCCGCCCGGCGTCAGCGCAAGGTTGTCCACTTTGACCTTGGCCTTGCTGTCGTTCGCCGTCGCCTGCACGGACAGCTTTTCCACCGCAAAGGGTACCTGCGCAGTATACTGCGTCGTCGCACTGTCGAACGCGGGAGAAATAGTCGCATTGCTCACCGTGAGGCTCTTGAGCGTTGCATCGGTCGATTTCGGTGCGGCCAGTGCAGCGGAATATGTCACGGTGCCGATCACATCGTCTTTCGTGCCGTCGGAGGCCGTAAGGTCGGTCAGCGAAACATTGAGCTTCGTCCCCGTTTCCAGACCGCTCTTGACCTTGAACTTCACCGTAAAGATCGACGTGCTTTTGTTGATGGGGCTGCTGAGGTTATTGTCGTAGGCCACAAAGCTGTTACCGTTGAATTCCACGAGCCAGCCGGAGCCGATCTTCTGCTCCGTGCTCTTCAGCTCCAAAATCGTTTCGTCAAAGGACAGCTTTCCCGTCACACCGTACAGGTCCGTTCCGTTGAGCTTGAAGGTCAGCGTGATGGTGTCCCCCGCGCGCACGGTATCGGGACCCGTGAATGAAGCCGTTGCCCCCTGCGCAAACGCGCAAACGGCCAGAGTGCTGACGACCAGCACGATCAGGCATGTACAAATCGCTTTTTTCATAAGAAGGTCACTCTCTTTCATCGGCGTTATTATCCCGTTTTGCGCGCTACTTTCCAAGCAGCTGCGCCTTGCTCTGTAAAAAGTCCGTAATGGAGATCGCACCGTCCGCGTTCAGATCGGCCGCCTCCGCAGCCGCGCCTTCCAGCGTGCTTTTTCCCAGAAGGTGCGACTTGATGCACAGCATATCCGTCACGGACACCGCGCCGTCACCGTTGATATCCCCCCGCACGACGATCAGGCGCGACAGCGTCCCTGTCTCGTCGTCGGCGACGCACAGGCGCATCCCCGTTCCGACCGTCTGCGTCGGTTCGAGCTTTTCCTCTCCCCGATACACGCACAGGTACTCACCCTGCGTCATGGCGCTCAGAAGCTGCGCGACAGTCGTCCCCGGCGCAACGCCGCCGACCGTCGTGTCCGACACGGTGTACTGCTCCGATTCGATCTGCGTCACACCGGTCAGGATCGGGATCGCTTCCTCCTGCACATGGCCGCAGACATCGCACGTCCTGCGCTTGAGCCCTTCCGTTTCCCGCGTCGGTGCGGTCACAGTGCTCCACTGTCCGTAGGTGTGCTTTTTTTTGCTGCCGGACTGTGTGCGTGTATCCGTTTTCCCGCAGCCGTGGTCACACGATGCCGTCTCCGTTCCGTCTGCCGTGCAGGTCGCATTGCCGTCGCTGCGGTATGCGGTAAAACGGTGTCCCGTCGGCTCCGTTTGCGCATCACGGTAGCTATGGCCGCACTTATCACACACATGGGTCGTGTAGCCCTGCTCGGTGCACGTCGGCGGCGTTACCGTGTCGGTATAGCTGTGCGCGAGTGCCGCCGTCTCCTGCTGTTCATAGTGGTCGCAGCGGCTGCAATCGTGCTGTTCCCGACCGGGTGTACCGCACGCGGCCGCCGTGACCTCATACCACTGCCCGAAATCATGCCCCAACGCGTCCGTAAACGCGTCCTTATAGCTGTAGTCGCAGTTTTTGCAGCTGTGGAGGGTATATCCCTGCGCGGTACACGTCGGCGCAACGACCGTCACCGTGCAGTCATGCCCGATCGCGGCGATCTGCGCGACTTCGTAATGCGTGCAGTTTGCGCAGGTGCGTTTTTTCTCGCCCGGCTTTGTGCAGCTCGGCGCAGCGGTCTGCGTCCAGTCGCCGTAGCTGTGCCCCGTTGCCGCAGTATAGGTATCGCGGTAGCTGTCGCCGCAGGTATCGCAGGTATGCGTCGTATAGCCTTGATCGGTACATGTCGGCGGCGTTACTTTGTCCGTATAGTGATGTACATGATCCGTTCTGGGGATCTCCTCGGTGCGTGTCGTTTTGCATTTGCCGCAGGTGTATTTGCGGATGCCCACATCCGTCTCGGTCGGCTCCTTCGTGACCACGCCGTCATCCCAGCTGTGTCCCGTCGCAGCGGTGTAATTGCCCTTATAGGTGTCGCCGCACTTGGAACAGGTATAGGTCGTATACCCCTGCTCCGTGCAGGTCGGATCGGTGACGACGGCCGTGTACTCGTGCGGCAAATACATCGTCCACTGCAAAAAGCCGCCGTAGCTGTTCAGTGCGTCGAGCGTCCAGGAGGTGAACACCTCCCGGTCTGGGTAATACGCCTGCGCATAGATCCCGCGGAACGCATCTTCGCCGATCGTCGGCGCTTCACCGGCAAAGCGAATGGTCTGCACCCCGTCGCAGCCGCAGAATGCCTCTGCGCCGATCTCGGCGACGGAAGCGGGGATGCTCAGCTCCCGTAACGCGCGGCAGCCGTAAAATGCCGCATAGCCGATGCTTTTCAGCAGTCCGGGGAAAGTCAGCTCACTGAGCGTCTTGCAGCCGTAAAACGCCGTGTCGCCGATGCTCAGCAGCCCCTCGGGCAGTGTGACCGATCGCAGCGCCGCGCAGCCGTAGAATGTCCCTTCCAACACGTTGGTCACGCCTTCGGGCAGTGTGATCGATTGCAGCGCCGCACAGGCGGAGAAAGCATACGCCGCGATCTGCGTCACGCCGCTCGGCACGCTGTACTGCGCGTCAAGCGCTGCGCCCGCGACGAGCAGCTTCGTTCCGTCCTTGGACAGCAGGACGTTCCCCTGCGCGCGATAGGTCGTGCTTCCTTCGGCCACCGTGATCGTGCGCAGTGCCGTGCAGCCGCGGAATGCCTGTTCGCCGATGGTCTTGACCGACGCGGGGATATGTATCTCCGTAAGCGACTTGCAGTTCAGAAATGCATAATTCCCGATCGCGGTACACTGCTCCATCGATACGCTTTGCAGCGCCTCGCAGTGCAAAAACGCCATTTCGTGCAGGTCGGTCTTGCCGCGGATGGTCACGCTCTCCAGCTCGGTGCAGTAGTAAAACGCATTCGCGCCGACGCTCGTCACGCCGTCTTGGATCACGACGCTGTGCACCTGCCAGGCGTAGTCATACCAACCGGGGTTTTCCGTATAATAATCATCCATTTCGCCCGTGCCGGAGATGGTCAGCACACCTTCGCGGGACAGCTCCCAGGTCAGCGCATCGCCGCATTTTCCCGTAACGGGCCAGGTGACCTGCACACCGTAGTCGGCAGGATCAGTCGGATAGGCCTGCACGAACTCCGGCGTGAGGTAATCGTCGTCGCGAACATGGTCGGTAAAATTCGATGAGCCGCGCAGATACCAGCTGTAATCCATCCCGGCCTGCCTGCGCGTGGCATCCCATGTCGCATCCAGATTGTAGTACAGCCCGTCCAGACAGACGATGTTCCAGCCGTGTCCGCCGCCGTTGGCCGTTCCCGAGATAAAGCGCATATCCACACCCAGCTCCAGCGCGAGCCGATACAGCAGCAGCGCATAGCCCTGACACACGGCCGTGCGGTCGATCAGCGCGGCGTAGGCGGTGTATTTCAGGACATAGGAAGAATTGTTCAAATTGGTCTGGTCGTAAGTCACATTGGTGCAGATCCAGTCGTAGATCGCACGGATCTTCTCCGCATCGGATCTCCCGTCGAGCGCCAGCTGCGCCAGCAGCGACTTGACCGCCGCATCCACCTGCGCCTCCTGCGCGGCGGTGGTATAATAATCGACCATAAAGGTGATCGTATAGCAGTCCGTGCCGGAGACGGTATTGCGATACAGGTTCCAGCCCAGCGCGCCGATCTGCCACAGCAGATAATCGCCCGCCCCGGGCGTGCCGTTATGCCGCATCGCACTTTGCCAGATGTCGTCCACATCAAAGCCCGCTTCCACGGGGAATGAGAGCGTGATCTCGCTCTTTCGCGCGATCAGCCCCTCGCGAAGCACCTGCGCCGCAGCATCCAGTGTCGTGCAGGTCGTTCCCGTTGCGGAGGAGCCGGTGCGAACGCGGCGGCGGAACACCGAATTTTCGGCGAGCGGCACACGCTCCATGCGCAGCGGATCAAATTGCCATCCGCCGCTGCGTGATGCATCACTTGCAGCCGCATACATGGCCTGCGCCGCCTCGGCATACACCGTCGCGGGAATGCAGCTGCAAAGCATGGCCAGCGCCAGAGCAAATGTCATAAATCGTTTTCGTACAGGACCCATATGTACCCCTTTCCTTGCGGCGGTCATTTTGATATAACGTACACATGGTCATTATAGCATAATTTCGTGAAATTGCAACATCGGCGGCGTATCCTGTCGATCATTTTGGGACATCGTCTTCCTGTCCGAATGCCGCGATGCACGACGACATCGCGCCCTGCGTCGGCAGCAGTTGCGCCGCCGCTTCAACGGCTTCGTATGGGAGCAGAAGCTCGCGCAGACTCTGCGCCGCAGTCGGGCAATACAGACGAAGCACCAGCGCAAGCAACGCCAAAAGCATCGGAATCAGCTGCATCGTGCGCCGCCTTTCTCGTTTCGGTCTTCCCGTTTTCGTATAGGATATTCGATATGCCATATCTGCGCCCCCTTTTTACACGCTTACGAAAAAGGTTCACAGTTTATGCATCATTCCGCGCTTGACGCAGCAGGTAAACGGGCATATAATAAGATAAAATTCAAAAGAACGGATGCTTGCCCTATGAAACTGTCCCTGATCGTCCCCTGTTATAACGAGGCGGAGAATGTTTCCGCATTTCACGATGCCGTGCTTGCCGCGTTCGACGGCTGCGGCTATGATTACGAGATCGTGTTTATCGACGACGGCAGCCGCGACGCAACGCTGCATAATCTGAAAAAGCTGTATCATGCCGCGAAATGCCCCATCCGCATCATCTCCTTTTCCCGCAATTTCGGCAAGGAAGCGGGACTGTATGCGGGATTGCAGCACGCGACCGGCGACTATATCAGCCTGATCGATGCCGACCTTCAGCAGCGGCCGGAGATCGTGCTCGACATGGTAAAGATCCTTGAGGAAAAGCCGGAGGTGGACATTGTCGCCGCTTTTCAGGATCGGCGCGGAGAGGGCAAGGTGCTCTCGTTCTTCAAAAAAAGCTTTTATGCGATCATCAACCGCATGTCGCGCGTAAAGCTCCGCCCCGATGCGAGCGATTTCCGCACATTCCGCAGGAGCGTCGCCGAAAGCATCCTGCAACTTCCCGAATATCACCGCTTCAGCAAGGGGCTTTTCGCCTGGGTCGGCTTCCGCACCGAGTTCATCCCGTATACCGCCTGCCCGCGCAATGCCGGAAAGACCAAATGGAGTTTTTCGCGTCTGTTCGGCTACGCCATGGAGGGGATCATCGGCTTCTCCACCGCACCGCTGCGGCTGGCTTCGTGTGTCGGCGTGCTCAGTGCGCTTGCCGGCATCGTGTATCTGTCGGTCGTGCTGCTGCGCGCATGGCTGTGCGATGCGGCGATCCCCGCCTGCGCAGCTGTGATCGTGCTGCTTCTGCTGCTGGGGGGGATCCAGCTGCTGTGCATCGGCATTCTGGGCGAATATGTCGGGCGACTGTTCGAGCAAAGCAAGCAGCGCCCCGTATATCTGGCAAAAGAGATCCTGGAATAAAAATCAGGCGCGTCTGCGGCAAATGCCGCGGACGCGCCTCATCGTGTCAAAGAAGTGCTGTTTCCCGGTAGCGCACCCAACCAAAGCCTCCCCTGTGTAAGGGGAGGTGGCAAAAATCTTTGATTTTTG
>CAZIGE010000087.1:0-7109 GCA_964538475.1 uncultured Oscillospiraceae bacterium
CCTTTTTGATATAGCGGTCGAGCATGGCCTGCAGATCCTTTTCGGCGGTTTTCTGCTCATCCTCGGTGATCTCGGAGTTCTTCTTCAGCTTCTTGACATAGTCCATGCCGTCGCGGCGGATGTTGCGCATGGCGACTTTGGCATCCTCGGCATATTTTTTGACCTGCTTGGTCAGCTCCTTACGGCGCTCCTCCGTCAGCATGGGGAAGACCAGACGGATCACGCGGCCGTCGTTCTGGGGGTTGATCCCCAGATCGCTGACCTGGATCGCCTTCTGAATGTCCTTGAGCAGCTTGGCATCCCAGGGGGAGATCACCAGCGTGCGCGCATCGGGTGAAGAGATTGTCGCCACGCCGTTGAGCGGCGTTTCACTGCCATAGTATTCCACCGTAATGCGATCCAGAACCCTGGCATTTGCGCGGCCCGCGCGGACAGCGCCGAAATCATCCAGCAGATGATCGACGGCCTTGTTCATTCTTCTTTCGTAATCCTTAAAATCAACGCTCATGGTAGATCCTCCTTAAAATTTCGTCTTGACTGTGGTGCCGATCTGCTCGCCGCGGACGACGCGCAGGATGCTGTTTTCTTCCTCCAGGCCGAAGCAGACCATGGTCATATCGTTTTCCATGGCCAGTGCCATGGCGGTCGCATCGGTCGCGCGCAGATTTTTCGCCAACGCCTCGGCATAGGTCAATTGCGTATAGCGCACGGCGTTGGGATCCTTCTGCGGATCGGCCGAATAGATCGCGTCCACGTTTTTCGCCATCAGGATGGCATCCGCCTCGATCTCCACGCCGCGCAGCACCACGCCGGTATCCGTGGAGAAATAGGGATTACCCGTTCCGGCGGCAAAAATGACGACCTTACCCTCGTTCAGGTAGCGATTTGCGGTGTCGCGCGTAAAATACTCACAGAATTTGTTCATTTCCACCGCGCTGAGCACCCGCGCGTCTACGCCGTGGCGCTCCAGCGCGTCTGCGACGGCGATGGAATTCATCACCGTGCCGAGCATGCCCATCGCATCGGCGTGGCTGCGCTGCATTTTGTCCGCGCCGTCTTTCACGCCGCGCCAGAAATTTCCCGCGCCGACCATAAGCCCGACCTGCACGCCGAGCGCGACGCACTGCCGCACGGACTCGCACACGCCGTTGATCACGTCAAAATCCAGCCCGCGATGCGCCGCGCCGGCCAGCGCCTCTCCGCTGACCTTGAGCATGATGCGCCTGTATTTGATTTCCGACAAGCCGATCCCTCCTTCGTTCTTATCCTGTTCTATTTTAATATAAGTTGCGCGAATTGACAACCATAATTTTCATTTTTAAGAGAATGTTTTTTGTTTTTTCACAATTTCGGCAATGTGCCAAAGCACAAGGGCAGACATTTGTTTAATTTGCCATTTTGCAATGCGGGGTATTTTATGCTAGAATAGAAAAGGAGAAATGTATCAAAAATGTCGATTTCTTCCGTTTTTCTGCCGAACGGCTCGCAAAAGCATCGCAATTCCGCGGATGGGCGGCGGGTGCCGACCCATACCGGAAAATATAATTAGGGGGGGGGCAATATTATGTCAACCAAGAAGATCCTATCTACCCTGTTAGCATTCGCCATTGCGCTCAGTTGTATCGGCTGGGTGCCCACGCGGGCGGAGCAGGCAGACGCTCCCGCCCTTGACAACACCGCCGCCGCGACGCAGGTCGAAACGCCGGACGATTCCGAGGCGCACATTGCCCGCCTGCGGGATGAAGAAGGCAGTGATCTGAACCGGCAGATCTATCTCAATGCCGACGGCAGCCGCACGATGTATATTTACGACCATCCCGTAAAATATGTCGACGAAAGCGGCACGATCCGCGACATCTCGCTGCAGATCGCCGACGGGAGCACCGCGCAGACCCGCTTCCTGACGGCGGCGAACAGCGCCGTCACTTCGTTCCCCGCCAACCTGTTCGACGGGATCCGTCTGGCACAGGACGATGTCTCCATCGAGCTGCTCCCCATCCCCTCGCAGATCAGTGCGGAGCCGCTCACCGCCGCAGGCACGGCCTCGCGGCTGGACAGCGAGACGATCAGCTACACCTATGACACGAATACCACCGTCGAATACTCCCTGACCTATACCGGGTTCAAGGAAGATATCGTTGTCAGCTCCTACACGGGGCAGACCGAATACACCTTCCTGCTGAAAACCAACGGCCTGACCCTGACGCAGATCGACGAAAGCTACTACCTGACGGACGAAAGCGGCGCGATCCGCGCCACGATCGGCGACATCATCGTCTTCACCGCCGACGAGCGCAATAACACCATGGGTCGGCTCGAGGCACGCACCGTGCAGGCAAACCAGCGCTATATGCTCACGATCGTGCTGGATGCGGACTACCTTTCCGACCCCGACACGGCATACCCGATCCGCATCGACCCGACGATCGAGCTGAACGCCGACTCCGGCAGCGGTGCGATCGAGGATGTGACCATTTACAGCAATGTTACGCCGGACGGCTCGTCCACGTCGCTGTTTGTCGGCCTGCGGGAGACGCGCGGCATTTCGCGCACCCTGATGCGCTTCCCCGGGCTGGATCTGAGCGGACTGCGGGACGCGACCATTACCTCCGCAACGGTGACGCTGCGCGACCTGATGTGTCAGGGGACGAATCTGGAAGTGTCGTGCTACGCCTACACCGGCGCGAGCTGGACGGAAAGCACCGCGACATGGGCGGCCAACGCATCGGGCTACGGCGCGCTGCTGGACACGCAGGTGATCTCGTACAACAACGGCTACGCGCTCTCGCCGAAGCACCGCTATAATTTCGACATCACGGCGCTCGTTGACGGCTGGATACACGGCACCTACTCGGAAAACAAGGGCATCCTGTTCAAGGCAAGCGACACACTGGAAACCGGCACAACGCTCGACCACCGCCAGTTCGGTTCCTACAACAGGACAAGTTATCAGCCGACGCTGACGATCGACTATGTTCCGTTTTATACGATCTACGCATCCGGGAACACGTCCTCGACATACGATATCGGCGAAGGCGGCACGTTGCAGCTGTATGCCAACAGCGGCGAACTGGTGCTGAGCGATCTGACATGGCAGTCCGACAACACCGCCGTCGCGACGATAAGCTCTTCCGGGCTGGTGACGGCGCAGAAGGCCGGAACGGCGGTCATCAGCGCGTACTCCGCCTCGCTCGGCATGACCGCGTATAAGACGATCTATGTCACGATCGCGGACGGGATGTATTACATTGGGAACGCAAGCAGCGGTCTGTGCATGCAGGGCGCGAGCGGGCAATGCAGCATCAACGCGAAGACGACCAACCAGAGCACGCGGATTGACCAGCTTTGGAAGATCGCCTATGTGGGCAGCGGAAAATATGTGATCCGTCCGATCCGGGATCTCTCCAAAGCACTGACTGTGAACAGCAGCGGCTATGCCGCCGTGGCCGCCGCAGCGACCGCAGACACGGGCACGACCACCGCTTTCCGCTGGACGATCGGCTACGGCACGAACGGCTATGCCATTGCGCAAAACGGAGGTGCGTCCAAGGCGCTTATCCCGACCGTTTCCGGCATGCCGGGCTCTGCGATCTACGCCGGTACGCCGACAAGCGACGCAGCGAGCAGATGGACACTGGAAAGAGCCTATGGTGCTTTCCTGCGTGATATCAGTTCCTCTCTGCTAATCAACGAATCCAATAGTTACGATGTTGAAATCGATAGCAGAAAAACTTTAGCACAACTTGGAATTCAAACCGAAATTTACGCCACATCAAGTAGTCAGGCTTGGAGTACAGGAAACGCTACAGTGTCTACAGTAGTCAGTGGCACTGTATACGGCAAGGCTATTGGCTCAACATTGATAACTTACTCCGTAACAATTAACGGAGTCATTTACCAAAGTAAATACACTATTTATGTCCGAATTCCAAGCGGCGATTACTATATCCGTAACTGTAGCATTGGCAACTATATGCAAGGGCAAACTGCGGAATTGTATCCATTTGATGGCGACACAGATCAGGCATGGAGTATTACATACATTGCAGATGGTTATTTCCGAATTGCATGTAGTGATGGCGGGAATGCTTTGACTGTCCCAGCAAACTATACGAACTCGGCAGATCAGCAATTGCAGCTACAGGCTTATACAGGACTTGATACGCAAAAATGGACGATCACGCCATCCGGCGATGGCCGATATGTTATACGTCCAAAATCCGGGGAAAGTTATTCTACAGACTGGTGTGTATCTGCCGAAAATAGCAGCTCCATTTCTACCGGTCACGATGTCATACAGCGTGCGTACACAAGCGATACTAACTATCTGGATGAGTGGCAGCTGTACAGAGTTGATTCCGATATTTTTTTGTTGGGAATCGATGTTCCCGAGCACGATCACTCGTCGAAGCTCATTACAAGTATGAATGCATTGTATGGCATGGGTTATAACGGGTTTAACTATACTTACACCGCAAGTATATCCCGCGAAGCCGTCCTTACGCAGATGTCCCAATGCCGCATTTACTTATCGCGCTCCCATGGCAACTCCGCTGCAAACGGAGCGAACCTAATTCTTGGCGGAGGCAACGTTTTACACTCGTCTGATATTTATGATTTCTCGACAAACACGGCACATGTAGACTTAAGTAATTGTGAGCTCATGCTGTTCGTTGCCTGTCAAACAGCAAACGGTGATCATTGCTTACCGGCTGCCGCGGTTGCAGCAGGAGCGCGTTGTGCAATCGGGTTTGAAGCAACCATTTTTTGCGATTCTGCTAATGTATGGGTAGAAGCATTTTTTAGCAAACTTGCAGCAGGTGAGTCAATTGACAAGGCCGTTGAAGCAGCAAACGAGGCCGCTCAAATTACCGCTACGGTTTACCGCGCCTAATTTCAGGAGGTTCAACATGAAAAAATTTTTGATTATGACTGTATGCCTCGGTGTCGTGCTGCTCTGCTTCGCTTCCTGTTCCACAGAAATCAGCTATGAGGCAGCGCCGCATCGCTATATGTACGAAACAAGCATCGATCCTGCGCAGGCCTCGGAGATCACCTACAAGCTGAACGGCCAAACCTATACCCTTTCTTACAGCCGGACGGAGCAGCCGGAGTATTGGGGAGCCGGTCTTGCCTGCTATTCCATGCATGACGGGGAGAACCGGCTCGATGTGAAACTGGACACAGCCACGGGGGATACGGTATTCTTCAGCAGCAGCGGTTTCGGGATCGGCACCGCTTCCGACGAGGCGATCGGTCGCGACAAAGCGCTTCAAATAGCCAAGAACTTCCTGCGTAAGCACATCTCCGATTTCAACGCATTTACACTTTCGGATGAGATGTATCACAAATCCGGCGATTACACCTTTTTCTTCACCCGGTACATCGGCGATGTTCCGACCTCGGAAGGTGCAAGAGTCAGAGTCGAGCCAAACGGGCTCATTACTTTCTATATGCTTGAGAACATCGGCCTGATGCGCAATGTCAGAATACTGAATTCCGTGAACATGGAAACCGCCGGCGAGGTGCTTCAAGCCAAGCTTGACGAAGTCTACCGGGAGGAAAAGGAAACGGTTTTTTCCGTGGACTTTGAGATTGAGCAGCCGACGCTCGTCCGGGCAAGTGATGGCAGATATGCTCTGGAGTATTATGTTTTCGAGCACATAACCTACACCGAGGGCGGAGTCACCGCGATTGCAGACGGTTTGCCTTTTCTGGTTTATTTGCAGTAACTGCCGATTTCGGAGGACACAGCAATGAGACGAAAAAATTATCATCATTTCACGCGGTGCGACATGGTAGCCGCCTGCGCGCAAACATACAGGGGGAATAATTATGTGGAACAAAAAACTGATACTTATTCTGGCGATCGTTTGGGTCGTTCTGCTTGTAGGTGTGCTTATCGGTACATTTGTCACCATTCCCGCTACTTCTGATAATATAGACATAGAGGTTTTGAAGGAATACGAGTTTCCGATTGAGCTGCTAAACGCACTGCTCGGTGAACCTACCGATTACAAACATTATAGTTCCGCTGCTTATTACTGGGAACTGCCGGGAGGAATAACGCTGTCGGCGCATTTCGGCTCAGATACGGCCCGTTTTTTTGACATCGATGGTTCTCTTTCCGGTTTTAGATGGCGCGTCATATGTGTTGTCGCGGTGATCGCCGCGCTGCTCGAGGTAGTCATCTATTGTGTGGCCTGGGTGATCTCCCGACGGCATCGCCGCCCGCGCGCAAACATACAGGGGGAATAGCGTATGAAAAAGCGGAAGATCATTCCGGTTCTATTAGTGATTTGCGTTGTATTTGGCATTTTTAGCCCGGTTCGCTATAAAGAATTGAACAGATTTCGCCATGGGGCTTCTGCTGTTTTCCCCATTCCGGGGTATTACCTTTGCCTGCAATGCGTTCTTCCGGTTTCCTATGATGCGATCGCGGACAGCGTTTCCATCTACCCCGCTACAGGTACGCAGGATCAGCAGGATAATTCCCGCATTCTTTGCCTTGCCGAGGGTACTTTTAAGCGATTTATCGCCGTCTATCGGATCGATACCGACGGGACTTGGGATCCAACACATGTTGTTATGTATCTCTCGATATTCTATCTGTTGATCGTTCTTGCCGCATGTGCCGCGATCGCAGGCGGGATCATCTTCGTACACCGCAGAATACGGCGTAAACGCATCCCCACCGCATAAGTCCTCCTTCCCCCGGGCACTCCCCGGGGGAAGCCGCGTTCGG
The DNA here is from genome assembly GCA_964538475.1 of uncultured Oscillospiraceae bacterium. GTDB lineage: Bacteria > Bacillota > Clostridia > Oscillospirales > Oscillospiraceae > Faecousia. The sequence goes on from CAZIGE010000087.1 coordinate 6,746, forward strand.
GCGCATTTTTATGTTGCAAATTGAAATGCAATGGGGTATAATGGGAAAAACAGCAACTTGACCAAAGAGAGGGACAAAAATATGGCTGAAATCACCGAAAGCAAGAACTTCATCCACGCTTTTATTGACGAGGATATCGCCGAGGGCGGCCGCTGCGCGGGGCAGACCGTCCACACCCGCTTCCCGCCCGAGCCGAACGGCTATCTGCACATCGGCCACTGCAAGGCGCTGATCATCGACTTCGGCACAGCGGAAAAATACGGCGGCCTGTGCAATCTGCGCATGGACGACACCAATCCCACCAAGGAGGATGTCGAGTTCGTGCAGGCCATTCAGGAGGATATCCACTGGCTGGGCTTCGATT
>CAZIGE010000088.1:0-7061 GCA_964538475.1 uncultured Oscillospiraceae bacterium
AAAGCTGGGCGTTTCTCCTGCCGCAATGGGTTACAGCAAGACTTCCAACAAGAACCCCGGCGGCCAGAGAAGAGCAAAGAAGTCTGAGTACGCTACTCAGCTGACCGAGAAGCAGAAGGTCAAGTTTGTCTACGGCATTCAGGAGAAGCAGTTCCGCAATTACTACGACAAGGCCGCCCGCGCCGAGGGCAACACCGGTGAGGTGCTGCTGAGCTACTGCGAGCGTCGCCTGGATAACGTCGTGTATCGTCTGGGCTTTGCCAACTCCCGCCGCCAGGCTCGCCAGCTGGTGAACCATGGTCACTTTACCGTTAACGGCAACCGCGTCAACATCCCCAGCTACCTGATCAAGGCCGGCGATGTTGTGGCTGTCTGTGAGAAGAGCGTTTCCAACACTTTCTTCAAGACGCTGAAGGAAGCGGATGCATTCGTTGCTGCGCCCAAGTGGCTGGACCGCGATAAAAATACCCTCACCGGCAAGGTCGTTGCTATGCCTACGCAGGCGGATATCGACTTCGACATCGCGGTACACCTGATCGTCGAGTTGTACTCCAAGTAATCGGCCCCCTGAAAAGTTCGCAAGTTTGTTTTGTGGGGCGTTTTCGCCCCATATCCCAAGAAGGAGGGTTATGATTCATGGTTGAAATTGAAAAGCCCCGCATTACCTGCCTGGACACTCCGGAAGATGAGTCCTACGGTAAGTATATCGTAGAGCCGCTGGAGCGCGGGTACGGCATGCCCCTGGGCAACTCTCTGCGTCGGATCCTGCTGAGCAGCCTTCCCGGCTATGCGGCAACTTCGATCAAGATCGCAGGCGTGCAGCATGAATTTTCCACCATCCCCGGCGTGACCGAGGATGTGACCGAGATCGTTCTGAACGTCAAGCAGATGATCGCCAAGCTGCACTGCGTCGGCCCGAAGACCGTATATATCGATGCGCTTGGCCCGTGCGAAGTTACCGCCGGCGACATCAAGGCCGACGGCGAGGTCGATATCCTGAACCCGGAGCTGCACCTGTGCACACTGGGCGAGGGTGCGTCGCTGAATATGGAGATCACGCTGTCGCAGGGACGCGGATACGACTCCGCCGATCGCAACAAGACACCGCAGACGGTGATCGGTGTGATCCCCGTTGACTCCATTTATTCTCCCGTAAAAAAGGTGAATTATACGGTGGAGCCCACCCGTGTCGGCGATCGGACCGATTACGATAAGCTGACTCTTGAGGTCTGGACGAATTCCACGATCTCGGCTAAGGATGCCGTTTCTCTGGGCGCGAAGATCCTGTCGGATCATCTGACGGTGTTTACCAACCTGTCCGATACGCTCAATACCGGCTCCACAGTCGTGGAAAAAGTGATGGATCGTCCGGATGCGAAACTGTCCATGACGATCGACGAGCTGGATCTGTCCGTCCGCAGCTTCAACTGCCTGAAGCGCGCTAATATCAACACTGTCGCAGACTTGATCTGCAAGACCGGTGAGGATATGATGAAGGTGCGCAACATGGGCAAGAAGTCTCTGGACGAGGTTCAGAAGAAGCTGGAAATGATGGGACTTTCCCTGGCCAGCGAAGAGTCCGGCAGCAATAACTAATGCAACAAATGTAACCTGTCAATAAGGAGGAAACGTTCATGTTTGGCACTCGTAAGCTGGGCAAGACCAGCGAACAGAGAAAAGCACTCCTGCGTCAGCAGGTCACGGACCTGCTGAGAAACGGCAAGATGGAGACTACCTTCTTCCGCGCCAAGGAAGTTCAGCCCGTCGTGGAAAAGATGATCACGCTGGGCAAGAAGGGCGACCTGGCAGCCTACCGTAAGGCTCTGGCCTTCATCACGGACGAGGATGTAGCGCATAAGCTGTTCAAGGAGATCGCTCCCGGTTATGCCGATCGTAACGGCGGCTATACCAGAGTTACCCGCACCGGCGCCCGCCGCGGTGATGCTGCCGAAATGGCGATCATCGAGCTGGTTTGATGCGGATCTGACCAAGGAATCGGGGCGCGCAAACGCCCCTGCATAAAAACATCGGCTGACCCGACAGGGTTCAGCCGATGTTTTTACATATTCCGAAGCGGAAAGTGCGATACAGCTTGAAGCTTCCGCTATTTCATGCGATGCAGACATACCGCGGAAACGATGCACACGATAAGCGCGGCAAGCCCGAGATATACGAACGGGTCGCTGCCCAGCAGGGCATACCAGGTCGGGATCTCCTCCGTTCCGAGCACATTCACGCCCGTGTTCACCGTGTAAAGCAGCCGCCCCAGCGAAACGCAGCAGCGGGCGAAAATCAGGAGCATCACGCAGATCGAGCCGAAAAGGCAGCGCCGAAGAGTTTCCTGCATACGCACCGCCTATTTCCCGCCCGTCGGCGCTTCTTCGGCGACCTCGCTCAGCTCCACCGTCATTTCTTCGCGCGGAATGAGAAACCGCCGCGTGGCAAATAATGCCGCGATGGACAGAACACAAGCCAAAATCGTCCACGGTTCGTCATGCGACAAAATAACATGGCGCGAGATCGCGACGATCAGCACCTCCAGCGTGTTTGCAGGCGTCAGATCGACCAGCATACGCACAAATTCCAGCCCGACGACGATGGTCAGCACATGTTGCAGGAACACATCGGATGCGGAAAAATATCCCTCGGTGAAGAGAAGTCGGTAAACCTCTACGCCCACCAGACCGACCAGCACGACCAGCGTTAAAAAAGCGATCACGATTTCCAGAATGTGCAAGATACGATGAATGAACTGCTCCGTTTTCCTGTGCATAAATACCCTCCGATATATGTCAGATCGCTGCCGCCCGATCACAGTCCCAGTTCGTCCAGATTTCGGGAAAACGCGGGCAGGCAGTTTTCCAGAAACCAGTCCAGTTCCGGTGCGCACATGGCCTTCATGGCATCGTATGTCTGGGCAGCTGCGTTGTTGAATTCACGACTGCCCGCTTTCTGCTCTTCCAGACATTTGATGTGTGCGGAAAGCTTGTCCGCCGCCTTCACGATGGCGTTGACCTCGGGGTCGGACTCGTGAATATACGCGCTGTAGCTTTCGCGCAGCTGCTCGGGAATCATGCACAGCAGCCGCTCGCCTGCGATCCACTCGACCTGCTTGTATGCCTGCCGAATGTCGCTGTTAAAGTACTTGATCGGGGTGGGCAGGTCGCCCGTCAGGATCTCGGTCGAATCGTGGTAAAGCCCGGCTACAGCGCAGCGATCGGGGTCTGGCGAGGGCAGATGCAGGATATCGCGTCGGATCAGTGCCAGCGCGTGCGCCAGCACGGCGACCTGATGGCTGTGCTCCTGAATGTTTTCCGAAAAGCTGTTGCGCATCAGCCCCCAGCGTGTGATATAGCGCATACGCCCCATCAGGGCATAAAACTCATACGGCATGACGAAATTTCCTCGTTTCTCTGTATTGGAAGCGGCGCTTCACGGCAGCATGGCGCGCAGTGCGTCGGCCAGTTCGGACGGCGCGCGGCAGATGTGCTGCGCACCCGCCTGAAGCAGAACGGCCTCGTCGCGAAAGCCCCAGGTCACACTGAGGCAGGGAATGCCTGCGTTGGCCGCCGTTTGGATATCGACCTCGCTGTCTCCGATGTAGATGCAGCGCTCCGCGCCGATTTGCGCTATGGCGAGCCGAAGCATATCCGGCTGCGGCTTGCGCGGTGTCCCCGCGATCTCGCCGAGGGCGAAAATACCGGGGAAGTGCTGCGCGGCCAGCGCCTTGACCGCCGCATCCGGCTTGTTGGACACGATGGCCATCGGGATATCGCCCAGCGCCTGCAACGCCTGCGGGATGCCGGGGTACGGTGCGGTCTGCACATTGCAGTGCGCGCGGTAATACGTCTGAAATACGGCGAGTACCTCGTCGATATTCTGTGCGTCGGAAGGGACGGAGAGCCGCACGAGATTGCGCGCACCCGTGCCGACGAAGCGGCGCACCTCCTGCATACTGCGGGGCGGGTAGCCGAAGTGCCGCAGCGCGTGATCTACGCCCGCGTGCAGATCGGCAAGCGTATCGAGCAGCGTGCCGTCCAGATCAAAAAGCAGTCCTGTTTTCATGTCAAACACCTCGACTTTTCGCGATTCGAATATCCTCCCCCACGAAGGGGATGCGCGTATAGCCGCCGCGCAGGCGCGACGCGATCTGCGGGGAATAGCGGGTGGAGAAATCCTCGGTGTTCAGATTGGTGGAGATGATGGTCGGCTTTCCCGAAAGCATACGATCATTGATGAGCGTGTACAGCGCCGCGGTGACGAACGCACCCGGCATTTCCGTGCCGAGATCGTCTACGATCAGCAGGTCGCAGGCGGTGTATTTCTCCGCTTCCGCGCGCGCGGCTTCATCGGCGGAAAATTTGGCGCGCTCCAGATTGGAAAACAGATGGCTTGCGGACTCGTACATTACGGAATAGCCGCTGTCGGCCACGGTTCGGGCGATGCACGCGGAGAGGAACGTTTTCCCAAGACCGGTATCGCCGGAAAAAAGAAGATTCGGCGATTTTTCCGAAAAACCGAAGGCATACCGCCGACAGGCCTGGAAAGTGCGCTCCATAATGCGCCGCGCATTGTTTTCTTCGGGGTAAAGATCGGCACGGAACTGATCGAACGACTCTCTGCCGACATTCAGGAAGGTCAGTTCTTTTTTCTGCTCCTGGCGGCACAGTTCGCGCAGGCATTCGCACATCTCGCTGCCGACATAGCCGGTGCCGCCGCAGCGTTCGCAGATGGGTGTTTCGTCCAGATAGCCTTCCTCAAAATACAGCGCGGCCAGCTCGGCGCGCTCCTGCCGCAGCGCAAGATTTTCGCGCCTGGCTTCGTCCATAAGCTCCTGCGCATCCCCGCCCTGCGCGAAAACGGCCTGCGCGGCTTTCGCCATGGTCAGCCGAAGCTGACGGTCGATCTGCTGCAAGCGTGGCACCTTTTGATAGGCCAGATGTAAATGCTCACGATTTTCCGATTCGCGGTCTGCCTTCGCCTCGGCAAGGCGTGCCCGCGCACGCCGCAGGATTTCCTGACTGTAGGCCATAACTTATTCCTCCCGAAGCAGACGCGCGATAGCGGCCTGTTCCTCGCTGTCCAGACTGCGCGCGCTGCTTTTGTCTTTCTTTCGATCTCCCGCGCGGACTTCGGCGACGGTGCGAAAGCCCGCCTCGTTCCAGCGCGCGAGGATCTTATGCATGTACGCCCAGTTCAGGCCGCCTGTGCGCAGGCAGGTCTTTTCATAGGCAAGCGCGAGCAGCTCTTCGGGCATGCCCCAGTCGAGCCACTGCGCGGCGTATTTTTCCTCTGCGGCGGTGAGATCTCTGCCGCGAATTTGCAGAATTTCCATCAGGCGGCGCAGGCGGGTTCGGTAGACATTGCGCGATTGAATGAACGCGCCCGCCGCTTCCATGGTGTCGATCCCGTGCTCTGCCCAATAGTACGCCTCTTTTTCGATGGCGCGAAGCGACGGATTGCGCAGATTGCCCCGCTGGCGGGCACGCTCCTGGCAGAAGCTGACCAGCACGCAGATCACATCTTCGGGAAGCCCCAGATAGCGGATGAACGACAACAGGATCTTCAATTCCTCCGTATTCAGCGTGCGGCCGAGGCGGCGCTGCACTTCCCCGTACACAGAGCGGAAGCCGGGGTCGTTATGCATGGAGTCCAGAACATCCGCTTCGGTGTAAGTGGGGCGTTCGCCGTCCGGCAGGCGGGCGGGCTTCTCACGGGGGAGCAGACCCATCTGGCGCAGGGTCGCGTCGGCACATTGCAATCGAGCGGCGCTCATATGCAGCGCCTGCTCGGCGTTCAGCGGGTCGTTTCCGCTGCGCAGGTATATGTATAAAAGGGCGGCATCTGCGCTGGCTGCGTTCAGCAGGCGCGAAACATCGCCTGCGTCGATCGATATGGCTTGCGTGTTCATGTGATGTTTCTCCGTTTAATGATCTGTCGTATCATTATAGCACAGTTTTCCCCACGAAACAACGGCTTTGTGCCAAAGAAAAATGCACAAAAAACGCCCGCCGTTTTGTCAGGCTACAGCATCTTGTGGCATAGACGGGATGTGCCCACGAAAAAACTCCAAATCGATGGGATCGCCGCTCGATTTGGAGTGATCTTTCGCTGCCGAAAAACGCGCTCAGCTGATCCGCTTGGCCACGACGACAAGGCGGCCGTTTTCCAGCGCGGTCTTGTCGCAGGTGGACAGGGTGATCAGCTTGTCGCCGTATTCGGCGGTAGTCGGGATATCGTAAAGCCCCAGTTCTTTGCATTTTTGCACATAAGCTGTGAAATCCGACGCGCCGGAGGCTTCCGAAAACAGATGGTAGGCGTAGCCCTTCCCAGTCGTACCCGAGGTTTGGAAAACGGCGATGATCTCGTAGGTGTGGCGCTCATAAAGCGTGTCGAAGTGAATATATTTGTGCGATTCGTAAAAAGAGCGCTCCTTATATTTGTGCAGATTGCGAAACATCGAGCCGTTGAGCATGTTGTGCCCGTAGATCGTGATATTGTCGGAGGGGGCAAAGACATCGCACGCGGCGCGCACATACAGGCAGCCCTCGTTGGAATATTCGTGGTAGAAGCCGGTGTGCAAATAGTAGTCGGAGTCGAAGGTGGTCTGCATCACGGGATAGTCGATATTCGTCCCTTCGATCGTGATCCAGCCGACGACGTCATTGTTCAGTGCGTGAATGGCCCGCAATTCTTCCAGAATGGGGGAGTCATCGTCCGTGGGGCCTGTGCCGGTGGTGTGCATGGCAGCCAGTTCACTGAAAAGCTGCTTCCCTTCAAAGGTGCTGACGGCATAGCGCAGCAGCAAAACGGCACTGACGAGGAACACCGCGCCGAACAGCGCCATCAGTGCCCAGTATAGGATCTTGCTCAGCTTTTTCTTGTTCATGGGATCAGCCTCCGGGAAAGAATATTGCAAGGTTATCATATCGCATTTTTTCGATAAAGTAAAGCATTTTTATGCGGAAGAAAAAAGTGAAAAAATTGTATGTGCTAAAATGATGTGAACCAAATAAAGATGAGAAGTCAACCTTGATGTGGTATAGTGAATTCACCACAAA
>CAZIGE010000089.1:0-6921 GCA_964538475.1 uncultured Oscillospiraceae bacterium
TGAACTTGCCAGGGAGAAGCTGACCAGAGAACTGGGTACAGAGCCTTTCGAAGAATTGGAAACGGCGGCGAAGGAAATCACTTCTGCGGTTCGTGCGATGCCGGAAATCGTGAGCGACATGATCGATCTGAGCGGAGAGCGTGACATTTCCAGGTTTATCACAGCAAAAGAAACGGTGCTCAAGGGCTACACGGAGGATCATGGCAGCATCAATGCTGTGAAGGTAAAAATCTTTGATATGGAAGAAGACCTCCGCAAGACAAAACAATCGGTAGCAGAAGCCGATGACATTCCGGCAGAATTTGCGGCCGTGGCAGATCCGGAAGCATATCTGGAAAGACTGCACACTGCATATAAACAGCGGCAGAAGCTCCGTGAGGACGCCCTTAATGAAAAAACCAAGGCCACATTGGATTTGGAAAACAAACGGGAAAGCAATCAGGGCGATCCGAGGGCAGAACTGGAAGAGGCTCAACGGAATTTTGAGGAACAAAAATCTCTGCTGTATCATTGGAAGCATATTCAGGAAGTGTTCCGGAAACAAAAAGAAGGCGTTCACAACAATCCGATGGAGGACATTGCCAACAGCTTCTGCCGTTATCTGGGACTGATCTCCGCAGATAGAGTGTCCTCTGAGATGCCGGATGGAAATAGTCTGGATATGGAGATTTACAGCGGAAACAAGGCACTGAAATACGAAACGCTTTCCGAAGGTACAAAAGAGACTGTGTCGCTGGCGTTCCGACTGGCGGTGCTGGATCATCTGTTCCCCAACGGCGGTGGCGTGATCGTGCTGGATGATCCCTTTACCGATATGGATGAAGACCGTATGCAGCAAGCGTGCAAGTTGATAAATACCTGTGCAAAACGGCATCAGGTGATCTTCCTGACTTGCCGAGAGGAATATGCACAAATGTTGGATGGGAAAAGAATCAATTTCTGAGGAGAGCCAAAATGATAGAACCGTGGAAATTAGCGGCCATCGATCAGGCGGGATACAACGGCATTCGCCCGGAGCATATCCGGGCGGTAGCCGCCGAAATCGAGGATATTGGAGAACACGTGGTGGATTGGGCGGTTTTTGAGCGTGCCTGCCGCCGCTGCGGCGTGGATCCCGACATCTTTTCACAGACCGATATTGACCAATTGGACAGCCTGCTGAATTCGTAAGAGTGGTCAAAATGCGACCTTTCGCTCGTATCGCTCGTACGAAATAATGAAACAATAGCATTGGGAATAGAGTGATCAAAACCGACATTCGGTAGGAAGAACGGCATAAGCGGATCCTGCAGAAAGATGAAATTTAGGAGGAAAGCCAAATGAGCAACGAAAGAGATTTTGTAATTGAAAATGGCGTTTTGACAGAGTATACCGGCAACGGTGGAGATGTGGTGATCCCTGATGGCGTGACCGGTATTGGCAAAATGGCGTTCTACTGGTGTAGCAGACTGACGAGCATTACCATTCCCGACAGTGTGACCGGTATTGGCGAAATGGCGTTCTACCGGTGTAGCAGACTGACGAGCATTACCATTCCCAACAGTGTGACGAGCATTGGCGATGATGCGTTCTACTGCTGTGGAAGTCTGACAAGCATCACCATTCCCGACAGCGTGACGCGCATTGGCGATTCTGCGTTCCGCGAATGTAGCAGACTGAAGAGCATTAGTAGCCTGACGAGCATCGTGATTCCCAGCAGCGTGACCAGCATAGATGAATCTGCATTTGAAAGGTGCAAGCTGAAGGATGTTATAGTTTCGGAAGCCACAATTAAGAAAATTGGAAAGGCTAAGGCACAAAGCTTTTTTAATACGAGCGGATCGCTTTATCCATATCTGAAAGGTGAATTTATCCCTTCGTGTGAAGCGATACGGAAACTAATCATTTCGGATGTTAGCCGAAAAGATGAGTGGGAAAGAATTACAAGCATTTCTTTGTGGTCGGATGATGCGCCATTGTTGGCTAAATTTCTTGATTTGCGCAAAAAAGTTTCAATTGAAGAAGTTGAAGAACTGATCGAAAGATGTAGCAAACGGGAGGGGAGTACAACAGTTCAGGCATTCTTAATTGATTATCTGCAGAAAAAATTTACTCTGGAGCAAATTCAGGAGAATGAGAATGTTCGTGTTGAGAAAGAGCTGGGATTACGAGACAAGACACTGGCGGATTGGCGGAAGGAATTTACAATCAGTTTCGAGCAAAATGCTGCCGTAATCGGGACGTACAAAGGTAGCAAAGAGACGGTTTATGTTCCGGCAAAAGTCGGCCCACATTTTGTGATAGCCATAAGAGATAAGGCGTTTGCACACAGTACGGTTCATACCGTGTATATTTCGGAGGGCATAGAAATCTTGGGGCGTAAGATGTTCTATGGCTCGTCAGCCATTAAGGATGTTTACATTCCTGCAAGTGTTACAAGTATTGAAAAGGATTGTATGAAAGGAATAATCGGAACAATCAGAATTCATGCCCCAGCAGGAAGCTATGCAGAAAAATATGCGAAACGAAAGAAAATTGCATTTATTTCGTTGCAAAACGAAGAGAGCTGTATATGAGTGAACGAAAAATCAAACCGGTTTCCGATAATGCAGACAAGCAGCGTACATATCGTATGCATAAAGGCAAATTCAAACGTGCAATGGAAAATGGTTTGTATGCACATGGCGAACTTTCTGGACAGTCAGGTCAGGCTGCTGAAAAAAGGAAACAAGGTACGTAGAAGTGCTAACTTAAAGGTGAACTGAGGGAAAACCATGAACATAAAACAGGCGAAAGAGCAGATACAAAATGCAATTCGGGCATATTTTACAAAAGATGACTTCGGAAATTATCAGATCCCCATTGAGCGGCAACGCCCCATTTTCCTGATGGGGCCTCCGGGCGTTGGCAAAACCGCTATTATGGAGCAGGTGGCTTCCGAACTTGGGGTGGGACTGGTCAGCTATTCCATGACCCACCACACTCGTCAGAGTGCATTGGGACTTCCTTTCATTGAAAAGAAAGTGTACGGCGGCGTGGAATACAGCGTGTCGGAATATACCATGTCGGAAATCATTGCCTCGGTTTACGACATGATGGAGCGAACCGGATTAAAAGAGGGGATCCTGTTTTTGGATGAGATCAACTGTGTGTCCGAGACGCTCGCTCCGGCCATGCTGCAGTTTTTGCAGTATAAGGTATTCGGGCGGCATCGTGTCCCTGAGGGGTGGATCGTGGTAACGGCCGGCAATCCGCCGGAATACAACAATTCCGTGCGGGAATTTGATATCGTCACATGGGATCGCCTGAAACGGGTGGATGTGGAACCGGATTACAGGGTGTGGAAAGAATACGCCTACAAAAAGGGAATACATCCTGCGATCTTGACCTATCTGGATATTAAAACATCGGATTTTTATAAAATCGAAACCACCGTTGACGGGAAAAGCTTTGTCACCGCCCGTGGCTGGTGCGATCTGAGCGATATGATCCGGCTGTATGAAGAAAACGGCATCACGGTGGATGAATTGCTGATCCGACAATACCTGCAAAATAAGAAGATCGCGAAAGACTTTGCGATCTATTACGACCTGTTCAACAAGTATCGCTCCGATTATCAGGTGGATAGAATTTTGGCAGGTACGGCCGATGCAGAGATCTACCATCGTGCGAAAGCGGCGAAATTTGACGAACGACTGGCATTGCTCGGCCTGATTTTGGATGCAGTCAGCGAGCAGCTGAAGAAAATCAAATTGGCAGAGCAGTCTCAAACGGTCGTCATGTCCTGCCTGAAAAATGCACGCATGGGGCTGGCGTCTCGTGGCGCAGTGCCGAGTGCTGTAGTCGAAAAGCAGATCAAGGAAGTACGGCATGAAATTGAAAACGGCAAGCTGTCCGCTACGCTTTCGACGGATGATATCTACAGCCGCCAAAACGCCATTTCCGCAATGGAGGAAATGACGGAAATGCTGCGCCAGCAGAAACCGGCAGATGGTGCGGCAGCTTTTGCCCTGCTGAAAAAGGCTTTTGATACACGGACAAAAGCGATCAAAGCACAGGCCGGAGAAGCCGGAAAGTGCCTTTCCAATGCGTTCATCTTCTGTGAGGATGTGTTCGGCGAAGGTCAGGAAATACTGATTTTGGTGACGGAGTTGACCATCAGCTACTACGGTGCCCATTTTATCAGTCACTATGGCTGTAAAGAATACTTCGCCCATAACAAGGAACTGCTGTTCTACGAGCGACAGAAACAGATCATTCGGGAAATCGAGACCTTGGACTGGGAGGAATAACGAATGAAAGCAATCGAGCTGGGCATCCAGCGCATCACAGAAGCGCAGTTCAACGAAATGATCGGCAGAAAAGTTCGGTAAGAATGAGATCTGCATAGATAAAACAAATAATCGGAGGAAAGTCAAATGAGCAATGTATGGGATTTTAAGATCGAAAATGGTGTTTTGACGGAGTATACCGGTCACGGTGGAGATGTGGTGATTCCGGACGGCGTGACGAGCATTGGTGATTCTGCGTTCTCTGACTGCAGTAAGTTGAAGAGTATTACGATTCCGGACGGCGTGACCAGCATTGGCTATATGGCGTTCTTATACTGTTACAGTCTGACGAGCATCACCATTCCTGACAGCGTGACCAGCATTGATGCGGATGCGTTTCTAAACACGGCGTATTACCATGAAAAGAGCAACTGGGACGAGGGCGTGCTGTACATAGGAAATCACCTGATTGAAGCAAAAGAAAACGCATATATAATTAGAGAAGGGACAAAACACATTGCAAAAGGGGCATTCAACTGCTGTACAAAGCTGAAAAGTATTACGATTCCTGATAGTGTGACCAGCATTGATGCCGGTGCATTTGAGGATTGCTATGAATTAGAAACCGTCGAATTGAAGAACTTTTCAGAATCGATCAATTATGTAAGAGCATTTCCGAAAAATGCCAAACTATATGCCCCCAAGGCTGTATTAAAGCTGAAACAGCAAATTCCGGTCAGCCGTGTAGATGTGGGTGCGTTCGTGGAGAATGCAGAAGATTATGCCGATATCGTTCTATACCAGAAAGCAGCAGGATGGGCAGATTGGTGTGTGGAAAATGCGCAGTGGTTTGAACAGGCAATTCCGATCATGATACAGGCACTGGCGGAAGAAAAAACGGTAGCACCCGCAAAACTGAAATTGCTCCTTCGGCTGGTTGAAAACGCAAATGGAAATATAGATGCTAAAATACTGGTAGATTTTCTGGAAACAATCGGCAAATACACAAAAGGAGCTTCACTGAAAACAGTTCAGCAATACATTCGTGACCTATCTGCGCCGCAAAATGGAAACCCGATTGAAACATATGTGACAGAGATGATAAAGACTTGCCCAATCAGTCACGAGATTCAAACTGCGGTCAAAGATGGGATACCCTATGCGGATGGGACGGGAAAGTGCTCTGAAAATGCACTTAGACTTATTCTGGAAGAGTATGCCAAGGAATGGAAGAGATGTGCAATATCCCGCGCTGGAGGAATGGGATCTGTCGAGATGCTGGAAAATGGAGAAGAAATCAAAATATCGAAAATTGCGGATGAAATCGCTGCAGCATTGGACAGAACGGCGTTGATCGCACGTCTCAGGAGCTTGGTACATGGCTCAAAATATCGCCTGTTTATTTTGGCGTATGCCCGTTATACAGATGAAGAGGAAGCGGAAGCGTTTGTTGCTGAAATCAACCGGAATATGAGAGGCTGCGCCAAAGACCGTTATTGGGCGCAAAATGGAGTACAGGCACTGTATTTGAGTGAGAGCAAGGCGGCAATGAAGTTATTGGACAAGATGGGAATGTTGTACGGGTGTGCAAAAGTACACGGGTTATCAGCTGTGGAGCTTCGTAACACCGTGATGCTGCCGGACCTGGGATTGAATGACAAAGGAACGAAACTCTACATCCTTGGACAAGCCTGCTATGAGGCAAGGGTCATGCCGGATTTGTCCGTGGTGCTCTTTGATACGGATAAGCAAAAGGTAATTCACTCGATTCCGCAGAAGAACGGTGATCCGGAACAGGCAGAAGCGATACGAGAAGATTTTAATGCCCTTAAGAAAAAGGTTAAGCAGTTTATCAAGGAAAGCTCGGAAATGCTTTGCCGTATGCATGTGACCGGAGAAAGTCTAAGCCAACAGGCATGGAAACAAATATATCTCGGAAATCCTGTACTGGGAAAAATTGCGGAAAGTGTCATCTGGGCAGACACAAATAACAGGACTTTTGCACTTGTAGAAGGGAAAATGGTAACGGCTAATCAGGAAACGTTTGAACCCGATGGGAGTATTCATGTAGCGCACGTTCTGGAAATGTCGGAAACGGAAATTAGCCAATGGCAACAATTCCTCCTGCAGATGAAACGGTCGGAATTGTTCGAACAGGTGTGGGAACCGGTTTTGGACGGACGAATTGGGGAAATCCAGACCCGTTATGAGGGCCTGACGCTGACAACATCTGAACGAAATTCGGTCAAGAACCATCTGAAACAACGCGGAATCTCCGTTCATTCGGATGAAATGGAGAAAGAGTATGATCGAAGTGGTAGATATACATTTGCAAGTGAAAATACGATGCATTTTGGAAATACGCTTTCACTGAATTATTACATCGACAGCGATGCTAAGACGATCACCGTGAAAAAGGCCTGCTTAAAATCGCAGAATCAGAAAGAGCTCAATGCGATCCTCTTTGAGTTGGACAGAGCAGCAATCGGACATTATATTGAAACCAATCAAAGCGAATTTTTGCGTGAGGAGTTGCTGAACCTTTTCTCCGTGGCACAAATCAGTGAATTTATCGAACTTGCCATAAGCCATAAGGCAACAGAGTGTACGGCAATGCTGATGGATTATAAAAATAGTCACTTCCAAGAATATGATGCGATGGATTCGTTTG
>CAZIGE010000090.1:0-6642 GCA_964538475.1 uncultured Oscillospiraceae bacterium
TCAAGGGTGACTTCTCATCTTTATTTGGTTCACATCATTTTAGCACATACATTTTCCGCATTTTTTCGCAAAAAGCGAAGCAAATGCGGCGCGATCTGCATCGCGCCGCATTTCGGTGTGTGGGGATCAGGTGTGCGATTCGATCCGCTTTTTCAGGTAGGATACCATGTGAGCGATCGTGTCGTTCGCGATGGCTTCAAAGTCGATCGCGGAAACGAAGCGGATGGCCTCGTCGATCTTCTCCTGCGGCACATGGTACAGCGTCAGCGCGTGCAGCAAAAACGCGTGTACCTTTCTTTCGATGGTGAAATACATATCGCAGGGCTTGGCCATATAGCCGCGGATGATGCTGCCGCTTGCGATCTCACACTCGAAAAAGTCGCTGCTTTCCCAGGTCGGGTTATAGTCGCGGAACAGCGGCTCGAGCCGTGCGGTGGATTTGGCATAGATCAGCTCGGAGGTCAGCGGCATCGAATACGACGCGGCGTAAAGCTCGCGTACCTGCTCGCCGGTTTCCGCCATGTAAAGCTGCAATGCGCATTCGACGGCATAGTACAGCACGGGATCGTCCGTCTTGCCCGCTATGATCTTCTGGCTGGTTTCAAACTGCCCGTCCAGCACGTAATCCACCAGCATTTTCAGCAGATTTTCCTTGCTGGTGATGGCAAATACCACCGAGCCGCGGTTCACGCCCGCGTGATCGGCGATATCCACGATCGTCGTCCTCTGAAATCCCTTTTCCAGAAACAGTACTGCCGCAGAGTACAGCACCTTTTCCTTTGTTCGTATACCGAGCTGCGTTGTGTGCTTTGCCATGTTACATCTCCTCGTTCCATAAAAATCGGTTTAGCTATGCCTGAACATAATCTAATTTGTATTATATTGAAATAATCTGCATTTGTCAAGCGTTTTTTGCTCCCACGCTTCCTTTTTTCGGCAAATTGTGGTATAATACACGAAAAAAGACCGAGAAAGAAAGGATCGCTCTTATGGAATGCTTCCGTGTTGACCTTTATGCGCATTTTTCGCGCCCCCGCCCCGACGGTGCCGTCGGATATCTGACCTGCTGCCTGCAATCCGAGCCGAAGCTCCTGCGCCCGGCCATGCTCGTCCTGCCCGGCGGCGGCTACTGCATGGTCTCCGAGCGGGAGGCCGAGCCGATCGCGCTGCGCTTCGCAGCGAAGGGCTTCCAGACCTTCGTGCTGGATTACGCCGTCGCGCCCGCGCGTTTCCCCGTGGCGCTGCGCGAGGCGGCGATGGCAATGGCCTATATCCGCGAGCGGGAGACCGCGTTCGGCATTCGCCCCGCGCGCACGGCGGCGGTCGGTTTTTCCGCAGGCGGCCATCTGTGCGGCTGCCTCGGCACGATGTTTGACTGCCCCGAGGTCGCCGATCTCGCACCGGCGCAGGTCGTCCGCCCGGATGCACTCGGACTTTGCTATCCCGTCACCATCAGCTATCCGCCCACGCACGACGGGAGCTTCGAGTGCCTGTGCGCAGACGATGCATCGCTGCGCAGCCGCCTGTCGCTGGATCGGCTGGTGCGCCCCGACATGCCGCCGACGTTCCTGTGGCATACGGCAACGGACGACTGCGTTCCCTGCCTGGGGACACTGATCACGGCGCAGCGGATGGTCGAGCAGGGGGTCGATTGCGCCCTGCGGCTGTATCACAGCGGCCACCACGGCCTCGCCACCGCCGATACGCAGACCAATTCCGCGCAGTCGCTGCAAGCCGTCAGTGCGGATATCTCCGCCTGGCCGGAGGCGCTGGCGCGCTTCCTGGCGGAGCTGGATCTGACCGTTGCGGAAAGCGGGCAGAACGGATGAGCAGCATCCTGTTCGTGGGCGAACATGCCCGCACCTATACCGTCCCGCTGCACAGTCACGAGCATTGGGAACTGGTATACTGCACGGCGGGCAGCGGCGCGTTCCGCTTCGAAAACGGCGACATACTGGAATACCGTGAGGGCGATACCGTCGCCGTACCGCCGCAGGTGCGGCACACCAACGAAAGCGAGGAAGGCTTCCGCAATATCCACATCCGTATGCGCGACCCCGCCTTTTCCGATCGCGCCGCCTTTCGTGTCACGGACGGCGAGAGCCGCCCGCTGCGCTTTGCCTTTTCGCAGGCGCGCTATTATTACCTGTCCGACGATCGCAAGCGTGAACTGATCCTGACGGCGCTGGGCGAGCTGATCGTCAGCTATTTTATCGTATTTCGCAGCAACAGCAGCTTTTCCGCGCCGGTCGAGCAGCTCCGCGACCGCATCATCCGCGACCATACCGACCCGAATTTCGCGCTGGACGAGGCCATGCGCGACCTGCCGCTGCAATATGACTACCTGCGCAAGCTGTTCCGCCGCGAGATGGGCATGACACCGCTGGAATATCGGACGCAGCTTCGCATGAAGCGCGCGGCGCAGATGCTCGGGGCGATGTGGGCGCCGGACTGCTCCGTCGGGGAGATCGCGCAGCAGTGCGGCTATGATGATGCGCTCTATTTCTCGCGCGTATTCAAAAAGCACTTCGGCTGCTCGCCTACGGCGTATGCCGAAAAATGCAGGCACTCCGCCGCGCAAAACGAGTCGAAGAAGCAGACGGAATGAAACTTTTCTGAAAGAACCAAACGATAGTTTTGACGATTTTGTGAAATTCTAAAACATTTCACAAAATATTTGAAGTCGCGGCGGCTTTTTGCGCGAATGGGCAAATGTCCGATTTGTGAATAAGGCGGATCGAAAATGGTATAGCCATCGCAGCCGCGCCGATGTATAATGCGATTAAGACGGAACGCGGCCTGCGCCGCCGAAGGAGGGGGGACACCTTGAAACTTTGCATTCGCGCGCATGATCTGGGCGTGAAGGGAACGCGCGATATTCTCGCGCGGCTCGACGCACTCGGGCTGGACGGGGTGCAGATGGTCTGCTATAAGGTCTACGACGATATCCCCTATACACCCGATGCCATCACCGCGGAAAAGGCCGCAGCCATCGGCAGCGCCTTCGCCGCAGCGGAGAAATGCATCCCGCTGGTGGGCGCGTATTTCAACTGCGTCCATTCCGACCGCGAAAAGGCCGCGCGCGGGGAGCGGATCTTCGCGCAATATCTGGCGCACTGCACCGCCATGGGCTGCGGCTATGTCGGCTCGGAAACCGGCTCCTACAGCGACGACCCGTGGGTCTATCACCCGCAGAACCGCACGCCGCAGGCGCATCGGGCGGTAGCCGATACGTTCGCCCGATTGTGTGCGGCCGCCGCCGCACACGGCACGACCGTGGCGATGGAGGGCGCAGCCGGGCATGTATGCCATGATGTCGCGACGCTGCAAAAGGTGCGCCGCATGATCGGTGGGCACACGGCGGTGATCTTCGACCTGTTCAACTATCTGGATGCGGACAATCAGGGGCAGTATCGGGAGATCCTGCGCAGCGGGCTGGATACCTTCGGCGGAGATATCCTGCTGTTTCACATGAAGGACTGTATCCTGCGCAACGGGCAGCCCCCGCAGCAGGTGCCGTTCGGGCGGGGAACGCTGGATCTGTATGATATCCTCGGGCAGATCTGCGCGCACGATGCCAATGCCGTTCTGATGCTGGAGGAAACGACCGGAGAGGACATCGTCTATGCGGTCGAAAAAATAAAAACGATATGGGAGCGTGTTGCACTATGAATTTTGACGTTCGTTACGCCAATCACCCGGAAGACTCCAGGCGCTATGATACGCAGGAGCTTCGCAGACACTATCACATCCACGGTCTGTTCGAGGCGGACGGGATCAACCTGACCTACTCGCATCAGGATCGCATCATCGCAGGCGGCATCATGCCCGTGACGAAGCCGCTGGTGCTGGAAAGCTGCAAGGAACTTGCCGCGCCGTATTTTCTGGCACGGCGGGAACTGGGTGCGATCAATGTCGGCGGCGCGGGCGTGATGATTTTGGACGGCGTGCGCTATGAGATCGCCCCCCGCGACGGTATTTACGTCGGCATGGGCACAAAGGAACTGATCTTCGAAAGCGTGGACGCAGACCACCCCGCCAAATTCTATATCAATTCCTGCCCCGCGCACCGCACCTGCCCTACCGTCCATATCCCCATGGACAAGGCACGCTACAATCACCTCGGCGCGCAGCAGACCGTGAACGAGCGCATCCTGCGCCAGTATATCCACCCCGCTGTCTGCGAAAGTTGCCAGCTTTCCATGGGTATGACGGCGCTGCTGCCCGGCAACGTCTGGAACACCATGCCCTGCCACACGCACGAGCGGCGCATGGAGGTCTATTTCTATTTCGACATCGCGCCCGATCAGTGCGTATTTCACATGATGGGACAGGGCGGGGAAACGCGCCACATCGTCATGCACAATGAAGAGGCGGTCATTTCGCCCAGCTGGTCGATCCATTCCGGTGTCGGCACCGCCAACTATACCTTTATCTGGGGCATGTGCGGCGAAAATCAGGACTTTGACGATATGGACGGTATCCCCACCGAGGAACTGCTGTAACAGGAGGAATGAAAATGGGTATGTTTGATCTGACGGGAAAAGTCGCCCTCGTCACGGGCGCAAGCTACGGCATCGGGTTTGCCATCGCCTGCGGCTTTGCCGAAGCGGGCGCGAAGATCGTGTTTAACGACATCAATCGGGAGCTGGTGGACAGAGGCCTGGCCTCCTATGCCGAAAAGGGTATCGACGCGAAGGGCTACGTCTGCGATGTAACGGACGAGGATGCCGTGCAGGCGCTCGTGCGCACCATCGAAGCGGAGGTCGGCGTGATCGACATTCTGGTGAATAACGCCGGGATCATCAAGCGCATCCCCATGTGCGAAATGAGCGCGGCGCAGTTCCGTCAGGTGGTCGACGTGGATCTGAACGCGCCGTTCATCGTCTCCAAGGCGGTGATTCCGTCCATGATCCGCAAGGGACACGGCAAGATCATCAACATCTGCTCCATGATGAGCGAGCTGGGGCGCGAAACGGTGTCGGCGTATGCCGCTGCCAAGGGCGGCCTGAAAATGCTCACCCGCAATATCTGCTCGGAATACGGCGCGTACAATATCCAATGTAACGGCATCGGCCCGGGCTATATCGAAACGCCGCAGACCGCGCCCCTGCGCGAGCGGCAGCCGGACGGCAGCCGCCATCCGTTCGACCAGTTCATCGTCGGCAAAACACCGGCGGCGCGCTGGGGAACGACGGCCGATCTGGTCGGCCCGGCCGTTTTCCTGGCCAGCGACGCATCCGACTTTGTCAACGGCCATATCCTGTATGTTGACGGCGGTATCCTCGCCTACATCGGAAAGCAGCCCTGATCTTTACGCGCCCCGCCGTTTTGCGAAACAGCGGGGCGCATCGCCGCAAAAGCCGTTGCATTTTTGCGGCGGATGTGGTACAATACCGTTTGCGCAGCTGCGCGGGGAGGTGGGGCATGCATGCATATTGCGGGTCTGCAAAAATGTACGCTGCTGGACTATCCCGGGAAGGTGGCCTGCACGGTTTTTCTGCCCGGGTGCAATTTCCGCTGCCCTTTCTGCCACAATTATGAGCTGACCGGCGCGCCCGCGCCGCTGATGGACGAATATGCGCTGCTGGATTTTCTGCGAACCCGGCAGGGACTTTTGCAGGGCGTGTGCGTCACGGGCGGCGAGCCGACGCTGCACCCGCAGCTCCCGCAGCTGCTGCGGCAGATCCGCGCGCTCGGTTTTTCGGTCAAACTCGATACGAACGGCGCATGCCCGGATATGCTGGCGCGGATACTGGCAGAGGGTCTGGCGGACTATGTCGCCATGGACGTAAAAAACGCGCCGCAATGCTACGCCGCTACCTGCGGCCTTGCGCAGGTGCCGCTGGACAAGATCGAGCAGAGTCTGTGCATCCTGCTGCGCGGCGACACGGAATACGAACTGCGCACGACCGTGTGCAAGCCGCTGCACGATTGTCAAAATATCCAATTGATGGCCGACTGGGTGCAAAATCTTTCGCAAACAGGCGTAAAACGCTGGTTTTTGCAACCTTTTGCCGATCGTGACACCGTGCCGTTTGCGGGCTTTTCCGCGCCCGACCGCGCGGAAACAGAGGCATATCGGCAGATTTTGTCCGCAGTCGCCGAACACACGGCAATTCGCGGTGTAGAATGAAAGACACAACATATTGTGTTTTGTGCAACATTTTGCCTACAACATGTAGCAGATCCCCTTGACTTCCCCACACGAAATGTGTATAATACACGCGATGCGCATTTTTTGAGCGTATCGCGTGTTTTGCTTTATCTGCGCACATTTTGAGAAGAGGGGAAAAGCTATGTACTGTGTTTTGAAGCGGGACGGTGCGACCGCCGAATTCGATATTTCCAAGATCAGCGCCGCCATGATCAAGGCGTTCGACGCGCAGGGGAGAAACTATCACCCCGGTGTCATCAATCTGCTGGCGTTACAGGTAACGTCGGATTTCGAAAAAAAGATCCGCGACGGCAGGATCTCCGTCGAAGACATTCAGGACAGCGTCGAGCGCGTGCTGTCCGACGCGGGCTACGCCGATGTGGCGAAGGCCTATATCCTTTACCGCAAGCAGCGGGAAAAGGTGCGCAATATCAATTCCGCCCTGCTGAATTATAAGGATCTGGTGGATAACTATCTGAAGATCA
>CAZIGE010000091.1:0-6487 GCA_964538475.1 uncultured Oscillospiraceae bacterium
ATCAAGGGTGACTTCTCATCTTTATTTGGTTCACATCATTTTAGCACATACATTTATGAAAAAATCCTGTGTAATCTTGACGCTGCGTGCGTTCGTCGGTATAATAAGGCGCAGAGATCGTTTGGAGGTCATGTTTCTATGGATCACGGATACCGCAAAACACTGCGCGCGTGCTTTATCAGCTACATCGTGCAGGCTGTCGTAAACAATTTCGCGCCGTTGCTGTTTCTGACCTTTCAGGAAAGCTACGGCATTTCTCTGAGCAGTATTTCCACGCTCATCACCGTTAATTTCTGCGTGCAGCTGGTGGTGGATCTGGCTGCGGCCGGATTCGTCGACCGTCTCGGCTGTCGCCGCACCATGCTGCTGGCACACGGCCTTGCGGCGCTTGGTCTGGCCGGGCTGGCGTTTCTGCCCGATCTTATGCCGCCGTTCTGGGGGCTTACACTGAGCGTGTGCGTATACGCCGTGGGCGGCGGACTGATCGAGGTGGTCAACAGTCCTATCGTCGAAGCCTGTCCGACCGAAAACAAGCAGGGCACCATGAGCCTGCTGCACTCGTTTTACTGCTGGGGGCATGTGGGTGTCGTGCTGCTGTCCACCGCGTTTTTCGCGCTGTTCGGGCTGGAAAACTGGAAATATCTTGCGCTGCTGTGGGCGCTGGTGCCGCTTGTGAACGGCCTGTCGTTTTTGACCGTACCGCTCGTGCCCATCACGCCGGAGGGCGAGCAAAGCATGACGACCGTGCAACTGCTGAAAAACAGGACTTTTCTGCTGCTGTGCGCCATGATGCTCTGTGCGGGCGCAAGCGAGCAGGGCATGAGCCAGTGGGCCTCCGCCTTTGCGGAAAACGCGCTGCACATTCCCAAGACGCTGGGCGATCTGGCAGGGCCGCTGTCGTTTGCCGCGTGCATGGGCATTTCCCGCGCACTGTACGGCAAATACAGCGCGCGCCTGCATCCCGGGAAATGCACCGCCGTATGCCTGGTTCTGTGCATCTGCGGGTACCTTCTGGCCGGACTTTGCACGATCGCGCCGCTCGCCTTCTTCGGCTGCGCGCTGTGCGGATTTTCCGTCGGGATCCTGTGGCCGAGCACGTTTTCGCGCGGCGCAGCCGCACTGCCCCGCGGCGGGACGGCCATGTTTGCCTTTTTCGCGCTGGCCGGCGATGTCGGCTGCTCCGTCGGCCCCGGGCTGGTCGGCCTTGCAGCCGAGGCCATGGGCGAGGATTTGAAGAAGGGGCTGCTTGCGGCGCTCGTTTTCCCGATCTGCATGCTGCTGTTGCTGCTGCCCGCCGAGAAAGCGCCAAAGTCCGCCGAAGCATAGCTTGCGACCGACAGAACTATAAAACGCCGCAGCTTCCATCCCGGATGGGGATGCCAGCTGCGGTGGTTTTTACTGCATCGCTGTGATGTCCGTCGAAATAAGCGTTATTGTGAGATCGTGAACAGCGAATAGAAGTAGCCTTTCTTTGCGATCATTTCATCAAATGTCCCCGCTTCCGCGACCGAGCCGTTTTTCAGCGCAAGGATGCCATCGTATCGCTTCAGCAGGTTTTCATCGAGGGAATGCGTGACCACGATGCAGGTGACACCTTTCAGGTCAAGGATCGCATCGGAAACTTTATGCGCCGTTTCCGCATCCAGCGCGGCGGTCGCCTCGTCGACAAGCAGCACCTGCGATTTTTTCAGCAGGCTCCGCGCGATGGAAATGCGCTGTTTCTCGCCGCCACTGAGGCCGCTGCCGTTCTCACCGCAGAGATAGTCCTCTCCCCGCTGCGCGATCAGCTCACCCAGCCCGGACAGGGCAATGGCACGATCCACTTCTTCATCGTCGAAATCGGCAAACATGGTAATGTTATCGCGAATGGAGGCATTGAAGATAAACACGTTTTGCTGAATGAGGGACACCATGCCGTACAAACTCTCCGCGCCGATGTTCCTCAGCTCCGTATCGTCATAGGTGATCTCGCCGACATAGTCCGAATGCGATGCCATCAGCAAATTCAGCAGTGTGCTTTTTCCGCTGCCCGACGTGCCTACGATCGCATATCGCTTTCCCGCGTCGAACGTCAGGTCGATGTCGTGCAGGATCGGTTTTTCCGCCTCATAGCCGAAGGAAACACCGTTCAGGCGAATACCTGCCGTGAGCGTATGCTTTTCGTTCGCTCCGTCCTCGCGGACATTTTCTTCCAGCGCATCGGCCAGCTTTTCGATCAGTGCTTTTGCGGCCTTCCGCTGTGCGAGATACGCGGGGATCGCGCCAATGGGGTTCAGCACATAATTCAAAAGCTGGACGAAAACCAGCACCGTACCTGCCGTCACGCCACGGCCGGACAGCGCCAGCCACGCGCCGACCAGAAATACGCCCAGCTGCACCACTACGGCGGCAATGGACGCGCACATGGAAACAAGGATCCGCAGCTTGTTGCTTTTTTCCTTCGCAGAGGCGACCCTGCGCACTTCCTCGGCAAACAGCCTGCACATCCGCGCCTCGGCGCGGAAGGATTTGATGACGGAAAATCCGCTCAGGCTGTCTTTCAGCGTGGACATATAGCTTTCATTCTGATCCGATACCCGTTTTTCCGCCACTGCCATGCGATCTCCCGCCAGCAGCGATACAAGGATCGGAAGTGCAGACAATCCGACGGAAACGAGCGTCAGCAGCGGATCGTAGATAAGCATCATGGTCAGCGCAGCAGCGAACAGGAAACACTGCCGAATGATATCGAACAGGCAGCTAACATAGTTGCTTTCAATGACCGCCGCATCGTTGCTCAGGGCGGATATGTACAAACTGGAATTTTCCCCCGAGAAGGCGGAAATGCCTTTCCGGGATAATTTTTCAAATACAAAGGTTTTGTACTGCTCCATGGCCTTGCCGATAAATCGCGGCGTGGAGAAATATTCGCATCCCGAAGCTGCCGCGGTCAGTCCCGCAGAGGCCAGCGTCAGCAGCGCAAGCTGCCCCAGCGTGAGGCCGATGTTTTCTCCCGATACCAGATCCAGCACCTGCTGGAGCAGCCAGGATATCAAAATATTGACCCCCGTGTTCAGAATGCCCGCAAAAATCGCCAGTGTGAAATAGCCGCCGTTTCCGCGGTAAAACTGATGGATATAGGGACGTGTCCCGGATGATCGTTTTTTCATTTTGCACCTCCGCGGGATCCTTCTTGGGTGATCTTTTCCCAAATGTCAAATAACCGCGCATCTCTGTTTTCCTGTGTGATCTGTTTGACCACCGAAGAAACAGCGGATTCGCCGAGATCGTCATATGTCGTGGCCTTTTCAAATTCGCCGACGCAGAACTTTATATTTTTGATCTTATATGTAGGCTCTGCATCGAATGTTTCGGCGACCTCGTAAGCACGGCGCAGGTACGGTTCCACTTTGTCCCACTCCCCGAGCAGGAGCGAAAGATTTGCGCACTCGGAATAGCAGGGGGCGATCACTTTATCCACATAAGCAACCGTATCCTTGTCGATCTTGATCCCCCGAAGCAGATCTACCAGCCAAATCAGCGCATCCCGGCTCGATGCATAGTCCTCTTTTTTGAAATAATAATTGGCATACGCCATCATCGTGCGGATCGCCGATGTGATGATATTCCCGAATGCCCCTGCCATATACGGCTCTGCATGTTTGAGATCAAAACCGTTATTTCCCGTATATGTCATGGCAATGAGATCGTTGTGCAGCCCGCAGACATTGTATTTTTTCAGAATGGCCAGCCCCTTTTCGTGTTGGCCGAGGACGATGTAGCACTGGGCGATCTCGTTTTGTATGGACACCTCGCTGATATTGGGATCATTGTTCTGCGATAAAAGCAGTACAGACTGCTCCAGCAGTTCGATGCCGCGATACAGGAGCTTTTCGTTGCTCCGCTCGATATTGGCGACCGCATATAATTCCCCTGCGCGATAGACGATGCGGAAATCATTGGGGTAACGGGTCAGGGCTTTTTCCGCCTCCGCGATCGCCTCTGCGTATCTCTTTTCCCGTTGCAGCCGATGAATGCGTTCTTCCAGCGCGATCACGCTGCCGTTTTGCACCTCGTAGCCGACCAGTGCATCCATCGATACGCCAAACAGATCCGCCATTCCGGCGATCAGGTTCAGCTCCGGCGTTGCCACCCCGCGCTCCCATTTTGAGACGGATGCGAACGTGATCCCCAGGGCTTCCGCCAGCTGTTCCTGCGTCATGGCGTGTTCTTTTCGCAGTCTGCTGATGTTGGATGAAAGAGACAGCTTCATATTCCCGTACCTCCCTTATCGTTGTATCCGTATTATACCATACGTTGGCGAATAAGGAAGGTATCACAAGTATAATTCGTTCAGGTTTTTTTGAACCGCAGGTTTACCAAAGCCGATTTTGAAGTTTAGACAGGGGTTGATTTTGAACATTGGTTTTCACCCTTTTTAATGCGCATATAGCGCGGACTTCAAAAGCGCCGTACGTACTGTACGGAACATCGGCGTGTCGCAAACCGCCTTTCCCGTCTTGCCCTCCGTGGGAGCCAAGAACAGCCCCCTTTACACAAGGGAGCCAAGGCGCTCCCGCGCCAACACATGGATCGACAGTTTTTTGACAGTCTGACCTCTCCGAAAGGGAGAGACAAGGGCTTTTTCTGCACGCTGTACGGTACGTACGGCATTTTTTCACTTCCTATTCTATTTACAACAGGTGCTTTACCGGTACCTCAATTCCAACAAAACCACGCACCCGTTTCCCACCGGCATAGATGTTATTGGTAGCTTTCACATTCTCCTTGGCCTGTCTGATGATGGTGAAGCGGTAATTATTGGCCGACAGCCGATGCAGTCCTTCCGGACACAATAGAATAATACCCTCTATTTCATCCATCCGCTTTTCTATGAGGAAAGGGTCGGAATAAGCCATGAGTTTGAGCGTTTCAAACAGGCTTTTCACCTTGGCAAAGCCTCCGTCTGTGTAAGGAGAGGTGGCAAAAATCTATGATTTTTGACGGAGGGGTTGACTGAACAATCTTATATTTTCGCAAATTTTCAAACTTTTTGCGAGAAAGACAATCCCTCAGTCAGCTTCGCTGACAGCTCCCTTTACACAAGGGAGCCTTGGGCGCTCCCGCCAGCACATAAAACGATAGTTATTTGACAGTCTGGTATTATAACGTGGTCTTCAATTTTGTTGTACGTACTGTACAACGTACGCGGATGCACTCAACATGGTTCGAGTTGACTTTGTGAATGTCAAATACCACTTTTTAGCCTTATTTCACGATTGTGTCACCATTGGTGTCACTTTCGGCATTCACTTCTGTACTTTTGCGAGCAAACAGACACACTCCACGTGGCTCGTCCGAATACGCTGAAATTCCTCGCTGTTTTCAGGTTCAGGGGAACATATCCACAGCCTTTTTCACACTTTTGCTGTTTGTGGGAATTGGTCGAGAAAGTGATGCCTTCGCTACATATCAACAGATATAAGTTCTATGTAATTTCATTTTACTTTTTCTAACAAATATTTCGTATAACTTTCAGCCTCTGTGGGATATTTATACTCTTTTATTTCAGCTGTCTGACCTGCCAATCTGCAAAACAAAGCTAAAGTAGCCGACAAGGCAGATAACATATCCGCTCTATCATAATGGGCAAAGCACTTTTCCAAATCGGAAAGTATTTCTTTCTCAGCCCATCTATCCAAAAATCTTCCGTTATGCCATACATCAATATGGTATTTTGACACCGAATACATCTCAATCATCTTCAACAGATAGTTTTTTAAATAAGAGTCAATACACATTTTCGCAGTCCACAATTCACCACGAAAAATCTTTTTAGATGCCCATATCGTATGGAAAAAGAAGTCATTTACCATATTATTAAATTCCAACTCTGATAAATCTGTGAACTTAATTTCATGAGAAATGCCCTCTTTCAACAGTTTTGAATATCCTTCTGTATCGTACATTATCTCATAGCCTCGGTTCATAACCCAGCTTGCGACACCTTCACTTATTGTTTTTTTAAACTGATTAGGCGTGAATACAATAATGTCAACATCAAGCGAACCGTCATATAATATTCTTCTTTCTTTTCCACCGCCAAGTGTTGGTTCGACAAAAGATATTTTCACACATCCTAGTTTTCTCGGAGAATCTCCATATAGCCATTCTTCCGGTTTTTCCGTTACAATCATAACATCTAAATCAGAATATTCATCTGCTTTTACCTTATCTCTGGTCGAAGAACCTATCAAAACAATCGCCTTTATATCTTCTTCCTTAGCCACGGCAAAAAGTTTCTCCTTAATTTCCATAAATCTGTCCATTACGTCACTCTCCTATACAACTATGTCTTTTTAACTTTATCCTCCAAATTTCGTTTTAACGCTCTCCAAATATGCCTGTTCTACAGGTATGTTTTTATTATTGCTTCGACATCAACACAACCGTCTCCATATGTGCATTGTTGTCCAAACCGATTTCCATATCTTCCTCAATGATCGGA
>CAZIGE010000092.1:0-6484 GCA_964538475.1 uncultured Oscillospiraceae bacterium
TGCAGCGACGGCGGCTTTACCTCTGTTATGATCGACGCTTCCAGCAAATCCTTCGAAGAGAATATCGAGATCACCAAGCGGGTGGTCGAGTATGCGCACGACCACGGTGTCGTGGTCGAGGCCGAGCTGGGCAGCCTTGCCGGCATTGAAGACGAGGTCAACGTCGCGGCCGAGCACGCTTCCTACACCCGTCCCGAAGAAGTCGAGGAATTCGTCACCCGTACCGGCTGTGACTCGCTGGCCATTGCCATCGGCACCTCGCACGGCGCGTACAAGTTCACCCCCGAGCAGTGCACCCGCAACGAGCAGGGCATTCTGGTGCCGCCCGCGCTGCGCTTCGACGTTCTGGAGGAAGTGACCCGCCGCCTGCCCGGCTTCCCCATCGTGCTGCACGGCTCGTCCTCCGTCCCGCAGGAGTATGTCGCCATGGTCAACGCCCACGGCGGCAAGATGCCCAACGCCATCGGCGTGCCCGAGGAGCAGCTGCGTAAGGCCGCTTCTCTGTCCGTGTGCAAGATCAATATCGACTCCGACCTGCGTCTGGCCATGACCGGCACCATCCGTCAGTATTTCGACGAGCATCCCGATCATTTCGACCCGCGTCAGTATCTGAAGCCCGCGCGCGCCAACATCAAGGAAGTCGTCCGCCACAAGCTGGTCGACGTGCTTGGCTGCGCCGGTAAGGCCTGATCTGTCCCCGAACCGATCCGAAGATCGAACCGCACCAATGACCGTGCCTCCGACAGTGCCCGAAACGGGCGTTGCCGGAGGCACTTTTTCATATGCGGTATCGGCACGCCGTGCGATCAGCCGTCGCGCCCGCAGCCGGGGCAGTGCAGGCAATCCCCCGGGCAGCTGCCCTTTTTGCGCTGCCTGTGCAGACTGCGCAGCGCGGCGAGCACGGCGCAGACGACGGCGGCGAGAAGAAGAATGTCGAAGATATTCACACGAGCCCTCCCAGACACAGGCGCACCAGGAAAGTCACGAGCCATGCGATCGCGCATTGCCACAGCACGACACCGATCGCCCATTTGCGCCCGAGTTCTCTGCGGATGGCGGCAATGGCCGCCACGCACGGGGTATACAGCAGGCTGAAAACCAGCATGCTCGCGGCGGTGAGCGGTGTGACCGCAGTCGTGATGGAAGTGCCGAACAGTACCTCCATCGTGGAAACTACGCTCTCTTTCGCCAGGAAGCCGCTGATCAGCGAGGTGCAGATGCGCCAGTCTCCCAGCCCGATGGGGCGGAACAGCGGCACCAGCAGCCCGGCCAGCGCGGCGAGAATGCTTTCCTGCGAATTTTCGACCATATTCAGCTTCAGGTCAAAGCTCTGCAAGAACCAGATGATGATGGAAGCCAGCAAAATCACGGAAAAAGCGCGCTGTAAAAAATCCTTGGATTTTTCCCACAGCAACTGCGAGACGTTTTTCGCACCGGGCAGGCGATAATTGGGCAGCTCCATGACAAAGGGAACGGGCTCACCGCGGAAAACCGTCCGCTTCATCAGGAAGGCCATGCCGATCCCCGTGGCGATGCCGAGGAAATACAGCCCCGCCATGATCAGACCGCGATGCGCGGGGAAGAAACTGCTGACGAAAAAGGCGTAGATCGGAAGCTTGGCCGAGCAGCTCATAAAAGGCGTGAGCAGGATCGTCATTTTGCGGTCACGCTCGCTGGGAAGCGTGCGGGTCGACATGACCGCGGGAACGGTGCAGCCGAAGCCGATCAGCATCGGGACGATGCTGCGCCCGGAAAGCCCCATGCGGCGCAGCAGCTTGTCCATGAAAAACGCCACGCGGGCGATGTAGCCGCTGTCTTCCAGCATGGACAGGAAGAAGAACATGATCACGATGATCGGCAAAAAGCTGAGCACGCTCCCGACTCCGGCGAAAATGCCGTCGATCACCAGACCGCGGATGGCTTCGTTGACGTGTGCGGCGGTCAGCGCCGCGTCCGTAATGTCGGACAGATGCCCGATGAGCGTTTCCAGAATATCCTGGAAAAATGCGCCGATGACCTCGAATGTGAGGTAGAAGACCAGCAGCATGATCCCGATGAAGCAGGGCAGGGCGGTGTATTTTCCCGTCAGGATGCGATCCATGCGCAGACTGCGCAGGCGTTCCCGACTTTCATGCGGATGTACGACCGTCTGCGAGCAGAGCTTTTGGATAAAGGAAAAACGCATATCCGCGATGGCGGCTGCGCGATCGAGCTTTCGCTCGGCCTCCATTTGCAGCACGATATGTTCCAGCATTTCCGTTTCATTGCGATCGAGCTCCAGCTGCCCGAGGACAAGGCTGTCCCCCTCGATGGCTTTTGCGGACGCGAAGCGAAGCGGCAGCGATGCACGCTCCGCGTGGTCTTCGATCAGGTGATCGACGGCGTGAAGGCAGCGGTGTACCGCACCGCCGAAGTCCTGCTTATCACAGAAATCCTGCTTTTTGGGCTTTTCCCGATATTTCGCCACATGGATGGCGTGCTTGATCAGCTCGTCCACGCCGGAATTTTTCGCGGCGGAGATGGGCACGACAGGCACACCCAGCAGCTGTTCCATGCCGTTGATGTCGATGGAGCCGCCGTTGCCGGAGACTTCGTCCATCATGTTCAGCGCGACGACCATCGGCACATCCATTTCCAGCAGCTGCATGGTCAGATAAAGGTTGCGTTCGATATTGGTCGCGTCCAGAATGTTGATGATGGCGTTCGGCTTGTCCAGCAGGATGTGGTTGCGCGAAACGATCTCTTCACCGGAATACGGCGACATGGAGTAAATGCCGGGCAGATCGACGACGGAGGTGTTGGGATATCCGCGGATGGGGCCGTCCTTACGGTCTACGGTCACGCCGGGGAAATTGCCAACGTGCTGGTTGGCACCGGTGAGGCGATTGAACAGGGTCGTTTTTCCGCAGTTCTGATTGCCGACCAGCGCGAAAGTCAGCGCCGTGCCGTCGGGAAGCGGGTCGCCGTCCTCCTTTTCATGATAGCGGCCGCCCTCGCCAAGCCCCGGATGATGGAGCTTTCGCTTTTCCGAAGCGGCGGGGCATACCGGCTGCCGCGCGGGGATGGGCTCGATGCCGATTTGCGCCGCATCGTCCAGACGCAGCGTGAGCGAGTAGCCGTGGATCAGCAGCTCCATCGGGTCGCCCATGGGAGCCAGCTTGACGAGCGTGACCTCCGCGCCCGGGATGACACCCATGTCCAGAAAATGCTGCCGCAGGCTGCCCTGTCCGCCTACGGTGGTGACGACCGCGGCGGAGCCGACGGATAGTTCTTTCAAAGTCATAACAGGTTCTCCCCTTTCGGGAATTTTCGAATGCAATTCCCATGCTGCGCTCATTATAATACTTTCGCATGGCGTAAACAAGACGGAATGCAAAAAAATCTCCGAAAAACAGGCGCGCGTTCGGGAAAAATGTTGACGAACCGCGTTTTCGGCATTATAATGAGAAAAAAGACGCCTTTTCGGGAAAAACAGAACAGGTGGTGGAGCAAAAATGGATCCGTTCCGAGCCAGGTCGATCGTGGAGATGCTCAGCAGGGGCATTGACCCTGCCACGGGGCGCGCGCTGCGCCGTGGTGACAGCTGCGCCGCGGAGGACGTCCGCGCTGCGCTGACGGAGGTGCTGGAACACTGCACGATCGTGTCGGCCGAGCAGTACATTCTGGAAACGGAAACGGATGCGTGCTCCGCACGGGAAAAGCGTGCCGCGCAAAACGCACAGCGCTACCCGCGCGGCGGTGAGACATGGTCGACGCGGGAGGAACGGGAGCTGCTGTCGCTGTTGCGGCGCGGCAAAAACATTTATCAGATCGCCGCCGCGCTGAAGCGAACGCCGCGCGCGATCTCCGAACGGATGCGAAACCTCCAATATGCCACGGCTGCCCGCGAAGAAAAGCGGGACGATGCGTAAAAACAGAGGATCGAACGACGCAGGTCGCTTGATGCTCAGCGTCTCAAAGAAGTGCTGTTTCCCGGTAGAGCACCCAACCAAAGCCTCCCCTGTGCAAGGGGAGGTGGCAAAAATCTCCGATTTTTGACGGAGGGGTTGACTGTAAAACCTGAAATATTTGCGAAATTCCGAACCTTAACGAAGAAAATCAATCCCTCAGTCAGCTTCGCTGACAGCTCCCTTTGCACAAGGGAGCCTTGGGCGCTCCCGCGCCAACACATGGATCGACAGTTTTTGACAGTCCGAGGATCGAACGACGCAGGTCGCTCGATCCTTTTGCATGATGCGCTACGTGCTTGACAAAACGCACGAAGATGCGTATAATGGTGCGGTGTTTGGAAATGCGTGTTGCAGAACGGATGCTTTCACGTCGACGGGTGACATGGCAAAACACGGGGAGGGAACACAGTATGATTCAAATCGAGCATGTGACCAAAGAATTCAAAAAGGCGATCAAGGATCCCGGCCTTTCCGGCGCGTTTCGCTCGCTGTTTCATCGGGAATACGAAACGGTGCAGGCGGTAAAGGATATTTCCTTCCATGTCGATCGGGGAGAGGTGCTGGGCTTCATCGGCGCAAACGGCGCGGGCAAGTCCACGACGATCAAAATGCTGACCGGCATTCTGGCACCTACTTCGGGAAAAATCGACATCGATGGGCAGGACCCGTTCAAAAACCGCACCGAATATGTCAAAGAGATCGGCGTGGTCTTCGGCCAGAGGACGCAGCTGTGGTGGGATCTTCCGCTGACAGAGACGTTCTCCGTGCTGAAGGAGATCTATCGGGTGGACGATGCGGCGTTCCAAAGCAGGATGGGATTTCTCAACGAAGTGCTGGAGCTTCAGGATTTTATCAAAAGCCCCGTGCGCACGCTTTCGCTCGGACAGCGTATGCGCGCGGATCTCGCTGCGAGTATGCTGCATAATCCCAAGGTGCTCTTTCTGGACGAGCCGACCATCGGACTGGATGTGGCGGTCAAGAGCAGTATCCGCCACGCCATCACCTATATCAACGAGCAGGAGGGCACGACTATCATCCTCACCACGCATGACCTCGACGATATCGAGTCGCTGTGCAAGCGCATCGTGATGATCGACAAGGGGAGCATTATTTACGACGGTGATCTGCTGGAAATGAAGCACCGCTACGGTCGCTTCCGCCGTATTTCCGTTTCCCTGCAAAATGCCGCCGACATGGATCGGCTCGCTTTGCCCGAAAGTGTCAAAGTTGAGCGCAACAAGGAGCTGCTTGAGCTGACCTTCGACAGCAACGCGATCCCCGTTGACAAAATGCTTTCGACGATCCTCGCGGATGTGCATGTAAAAGATATCGCCGTGGGCGATGTCAACATCGAGGAGATCGTGCGCCGTATGTACGCGAGGGAGGCGGAGCTATGATCGCCCGTTGCAAGCGCCTTATCAACACCTACAAAGGGTTCGCCCGCGCGGGATTTCAAAGCTCGATGGCTTATCGCGTCAGCTTCATGTGCTATGTCGGCGGCGAAACGCTGTACTGCTTCGTGATGTTTTTCATCTGGAAGGCGGTCTTTGCCGCCTCGGGCGAGGGGCAGTTCATGGGCTTTTCGCTGACGGATATGACGGTGTACCTCTTTTTGTCCAATTTGGTACGCATTCTTACCGACTCGGACTCGACACGAAATCTGGCAGAGGAAATTCGCGACGGCAGTATCATCATGCGCCTGATCAAGCCCGTCAGCACGGATCTGAGCCTGATGGCCTCGGAGATCGGCAATACCGCCGTGGCAATGCTCTTTATCTTCCTGCCCGTCATGACGGGCGTGGAGATCTATCGGTATTTCACGCTCGGCTATGTGGCCTTGCAGCCGGGAAATCTGCTTGCGTTCGTGCTGAGCTGTTTTCTGAGCTATCTTCTGTCGTTTTACATCAACCTGATCTTCGGGTATATGGCATTTTTCCTGATGAACATCTGGGGCTTTTCCATTTTGAAAGGCTCGATCATCAGCTTTTTCTCCGGCGCGGTCATCCCCCTGGCGTTCTTCCCCGAAGCATTCCGCAAGGTTCTGGAGGCGCTCCCTTTTGCCTCGATCGTCTATGTCCCGACGATGGTCTACATGGGGAAATATTCCGGTACGGAGCTTTTGCGCATTTTCGCAACGCAGGTTTTCTGGATACTGGTTTTCGTCGGCATCAGCCGCCTGCTCTGGAGTTGGGCGAAAAAGCGGCTTGCCGTTCAGGGAGGTTGAGCTATGCGTTATCTGAGATTATATCGGACGTTCGTCATACAGCGGCTCAAATCCATGATGGAATACCGCGTGGACTTTCTCACCGGCGCGATGAGCTTCCTGGTCGACCAGCTGATGAACATTCTCTTCATCCGCATCATCTTCGGCCAGATCCCCGCGCTGGACGGGTATCTGTACTACGAGATCCTGTTCATTTACGGCTTTTCACTTGTGCCCAAGGGGATCGACCACCTGTGCACGGATAACCTGTGGAAAGTGGCGTGGTTTACCGTGCGCAAGGGCGATTTCGACAAGTATCTGACCCGCCCGA
>CAZIGE010000093.1:0-6401 GCA_964538475.1 uncultured Oscillospiraceae bacterium
CATCGATAAACAGGATATCCCCGGGGTTCAGGTTGGTCAGCAGTGCCGCCAGATCGCCGGGCTTTTCAATGGCCGGCCCCGAGGTGATGCGGATATTCACGCCCATTTCGTTTGCAATCACGCCCGCAAGCGTCGTTTTACCGAGGCCGGGCGGGCCGTACAGCAGGGTATGATCCAGACTCTCCCCGCGCATTCTCGCCGCTTCGATATAAACGGACAGGTTTTCCTTTGCTTTTTCCTGACCGGTGTAGTCCGACAGGCGCTTGGGGCGTAGACCGATCTCCCCCGCGTCCTGCGGCGCAAAAACGGGAGAAATGATGGGGCTGTCCAACTGCTCCGAAAAATCCAGACTCATAGTTAACCTCCGGCTTATGTTTTACTTTGCGGGAAAGCGCGAAAAGATACGCCTGCTCAGCCCTTCATGACCATGGCGCGCAGGGCGTAGCGCACCATTTCCTCGGTAGAAGCGCCGGGGTCGACTCCCTTCAGCGCAGCGGCGATCTCGGCAGCGGAATAGCCCAGCTCCTGCAGCGCCGCGTTCGCCAGAGCGGCGTTGTTTCCCTGCACCGTGGGTGCGGCGGCCTTTACGCCGGAGAGATCCGGCACCGTGTCCCCGCCGCCGATCTTGTCTTTCAACTCCAGAATGACGCGCTGCGCGATCTTCTTTCCAATCCCCTGCGCGGCAGTGAGCAGCTTCTCGTCGCCCGTCATCACAGCCAGTGTGAAATTCTGCGGGCCTGCGGACAGGATGGAGACGGCCGCCTTCGGCCCGACACCGCTGACGGAGGTCAGCAGCTCGAAGCAGCGCTGCTCTTCGCGGCTTTCAAAGCCGTACAGCTCGTAAGCGTCCTCGCGAATGATCTCGGTGACGTAAAGCCGCGCGGCGGCGTTGAGCTTCAGGCGGGCGGCGGTGTAGGAACTGACGCGGCAGCCGTAGCCGACGCCCTGACAGTCGATCACGGCAAACCCGGGTTCCAAAACGGCAACATTGCCGGAAACGTAATAGATCATACTTCCTCCGAAATTAACACATCAAATACCCGACAGCAGCGAGGTCGCCGAGCGGGCGTGGCATAACGCGATCGCGATGGCATCCGCGGCATCGTCCGGCTTGGGCATGGCGTTCAGGTGCAGCAGACGGCGGGTCATGTCCATGATCTGCTTTTTAGTCGCGTTGCCGTAGCCGACGAGGGAGAGCTTGACCTGCATGGGCTTATACGAGGTCACCTCCAGCCCTGCCTGACGGATGGCCAGCAGCACGACACCGCGCGCCTGCGCGACACCGATCCCGGTGGTAACGTTCCGCCCGAAAAACAGCTCTTCGATCGCCACGGCATCGGGCTTCGTCTGCTGCAAAAGGGAACCCATATCGTTATAAAGAATTTCCAGCCGCGCAGAAAAATCCATGCCTGCGGGGGTGGTGATCGCACCGCAGGTCACGAGCCGATTTTGCCCGCGGGTCGCTTCAATCAGGCCGAAACCGGTGATTCCATAGCCGGGGTCGATCCCCAAAATGCGCAAGTTGCAGCGCCTCCTCCCAATGTATAGTTCTATCATAGCACATTTGTTTTGCTTTGACTATCTTTTTTTGCTTTTTTTACGCGAGAATTTTTTGCCGTGTACATGATTTGCCTTTTCACGGCCATACTAAGGAAAATTCAAAAGCGATCGTCTGCGCGGCCGCGCAGGCGGATCGGTCGGTCGCGCGTGAGGTGGAACTATGGAACGGTTTATCTGCGAAACGGAGATATTGTGCGGCGTGGAAACGGGTGCGGCGCTGAAGGCGATGCGCATCGGGCGGCTGCTGCTGGTATGCGACCCGTTTTTTGCGAAAAACGGAACGGCTGCGTGCATTGCCGAACGCGCACAGGCGCAGGCGTGGGAGATATTCGATCGGGTGCAGCCCGACCCTTCGGTGGAGCTGGTCGCACAGGGCGCAGCTGCGCTGCGACGCTTTGCGCCCGATGCCGTCGCGGCGCTCGGTGGCGGGAGCGCGATGGACTGTGCGAAGGCAATGGTGTATTTCTCCGGGCTTGCACCTGCGCTCATCGCGATCCCGACGACCTCCGGCTCCGGCTCCGAGGTGACGGATTTCGCGGTTTTGACGCACAAGGGGACGAAATATCCGCTGGTGGATGCGGCGCTGCGACCGAAAACGGCGATATTGGATGAAGCGCTGCTGGCCGAACAGCCGCCGCAGCTGATCGCAGACAGCGGATTTGACCTTATCTGCCATGCGCTGGAAAGCCGTGCCGCGTCGGGGGCGGGCGTGCTGAGCAATACGCTGGCGGAGCAGGCATTCTGTACGGCGCTGGAACAGCTGCCGCGCTCTTATCGGGGCGAGCAAAGTGCCCGTTTGGACGTACACCGGGCTTCGACAATGGCGGGGATGGCATTCTCGGCGGCGGGACTCGGGCTGTGCCATGCCATTTCACACAGCCTCGGCGGCGCGTTCCATGTGCCGCACGGACGGCTCAATGCCGTGCTGATGCCGTGCGTGCTGGCGCACAATGCGCAGGCTGCGCCGCAGGCGTATGCCGCGTTGGCGCGGCGCGCCGGACTGAGCGGCGGCACGGATACCATGGCGGTGCGGGCACTGAAAAATGCGCTGCTGCGCCTTCGCCGCGAACTGGATATGCCGCAGAGCCTGCTGCAGGCCGGGATCGCACCGCAGCAGCTGCACGACAGAATGCGGGAGCTGACGGATGCGGCGCTGGCCGATCCGTGCTGCGCTTCCAATCCCGTTGCGCCGGATGCGGCGATGATCCGACAGATCCTGTGCGAGGTATCGGGCGCATGAACAGACAGCTTTGCTCGGTCGGGCTGGATGTGGGTACGACGACGACCCAGATGGTCGTGTCCCGCCTGGAGATCGAAAACCGCGCGTCGGCGTTTTCCGTGCCGGAGCTGCGCATTGCCGCGCGGCAGGTGTGCTATCAGAGCCCGGTGTATTTTACGCCGCTGCTGGGACGGGAGCTGGTGGATGCGGCGGCGCTTCGCGCCATCGTGCAGGCAGAATACCGCAATGCGGGCATAACGCGTGACGATGTGGATACGGGCGCGATCATCATCACCGGGGAAACATCCCGACGGGAAAACGCGCGGGCGGTGCTGCGCGCGCTGTCCGATCATGCGGGCGATTTCGTGGTCGCCACGGCCGGCCCCGATCTGGAAAGCGTGCTGGCAGCCAGAGGCGCGGGCGCGGACACATATTCCGAGCGCACGGGGCAGTGCGTGCTGCATATGGATATCGGCGGGGGAACATCGAACCTTGCGTGGATCGAGGCGGGGGAGATCCGAAGGACGGGCTGCCTGAATGTGGGCGGGCGGCTCGTCAAGCTGACGCCGGACGGGGAGATCACCTATGTCAGCCCCGTTCTGGAAGGGCTGTTTCCCGAAACGGTCGGACAGCGCGCCGCGCGTGGATCGCTGGAACGGCTGGCGCAGACGCTGACTCGTGTGCTGGAAATGGCGGCGGGTCTGCGGGAGGCAACACCGCTGCTTTCACGCTTTCTGACGGCCGAGGCCGCACAGGGCTGGATACCGCCGACGCAGCCGCACATGTGCGTATCCTTCTCCGGCGGCGTGGCCGACTGCATCGAGCAGGCACATCCGCCGTTTGCGTTCGGGGATATCGGCGCGATCTTGGGGCAGGCCATTCGGCAAAGCCGCCTGTGCGGCGGGGCGTATCGTATGGGAGAGCAGACCATTCGCGCTACGGTCATCGGTGCGGGGAGCTACAGCGTCTGCCTGTCGGGCAGCACGGTCTACTATCGGAATGTGGAATTCCCGATGAAAAATCTCCCCGTCGTGCATACGCGGGAGGCGCTTCTGCGGTCGGATACGCCGGCCGTGCTGGCAATTTCGCAGCCCCCGGGGAGCTATGCACAGCTGTGCGAACTGGCGCAGGAGCTTGCGCCGCTGTGGCCGCAGCGCCCGATCCTTGTGGCGCTGGAAGCGGATATGGCCAAGGCGCTGGGACACACCCTCGCACTGCGCCTGCCGCAGGACGCACAGATCCTGTGCCTGGATCGAGTGAGATTTGCACCGCAGAGTTATCTGGATGTGGGAACGCCGCTGTCATGCGCCATACCGCTGGTGGTCAAGACGCTGGTTTTGGGCAGCGACGGGGGAGCGCTGTAAAAACAGCAGAGAGGAACGGGAAGGAAAAATGCGCGAATTGTCTGTTGAGGCACTGACACAGCAGGTGCTGGAACGAATTTTTGTGGAGCTGGAGGCTTCGGCACGGCATGTGCATCTGACCGAAACACAGGCGATGCAGTTGTTCGGCCATGCGCTCACGCCGCGGCGGCCGTTGTCCCAGCCGGGGCAGTATCTTGCGCGGGAACGCGTGACGGTCGTCGGGCCGAAAGGGGAATTCTGCCATGTCGCGGTACTCGGCCCGACGCGCGGACAGGCGCAGGTGGAAATATCGCTTACGGATGCCAGAACGCTCGGCGTGCAGGCACCTATCCGCCCGTCTGGGCAGATCGCGGATACGCCCGGGGCGATCCTGCGCGGCCCGCTGGGAGAGGTCACGCTCACACAGGGGGTGATCGTGGCGCAGCGGCATGTGCATATGACACCGCAGGATGCCGCACGCTACGGTGTGCGCGACGGGCAGACGGTGAAATTGCAGACGCTTACGGCGCGCCCGCTGACTTTTTCGGCGGTGCAGATCCGCGTTCGCGCGGATTTTGCCACGCGGGCGCATCTGGATCTTGACGAGGCAAATGCCTGCGCTATGAAAACGGGCGATCTGGGGAGGATCGTGATATGAAGACGGCACTGCTGATCGGGGATGTCCCCGCGCGCGATCTGGGACTGCAATATGTGACGCAGGGGAGCTACGACGCGGTAATGATCGGCTCGCTCAGCTGGGGACAGCTGCTGTGCTTTCGGGATGAGCGGGTGCTGGAGGCGCTGGCGCAGGGAAAAAGCGTTTACCTGTATACGCCGGGGCTTCCGGTATGCAGAACGAACCGTGCGCTCGCAGCTTCGGCCGCTGCGGCGCAGCGGACACTGAAAAACTGGGGCGTTCTGTTTACGGATGGGAGCCAACGCCGTCTGGTCACGGCGCAGGAGGCCAGAGCGCTGGCCGACAGCGGACGAAAACCGCTTGCGGGAGCGGTGCTCACGCCGCTGGCAAGAGATATTCTGGAGGGAAAGCAATGAAAATCGGTACGGTGATCGGGGCGATCTGGGCGACGCGAAAAGCCGCCTGCCTGAGCGGACAGACTTTTCTTGTGGTGCGCACGGACGAACGGGAGCTGGTCGCGGCCGATCAGGTCGGCGCGGGGACGGGCGACACGGTGCTGCTGGTAACGGGAAGCGCCGCCGCCCGCCACTGCATGGATGCACCGTTGGATGCGGTGATCGTGGCGATCGTGGACGGAGAACGGCAAAGGAGAGATCTATGAAACTGAAAACCACCCTGCTGGGGAAAACCTACACATTTCGGGATGTGAAAGATGTTCTGGCCAAGGCAAACGAAGAAAAAAGCGGCGATGCGCTGGCGGGACTTGCCGCCGCGGATGCGCGGGAACGGGTCGCGGCCAAGGTGGTGCTCTCGGAACTGACGCTGGCCGACCTGCGGGAAAACCCCGCCGTGCCCTATGAGACGGACGAAGTTACGCGGATCATTCAGGACGATGTCAACGAAAAGATCTATGCGTCCGTTCGCAGCTGGACTGTGGCGCAGCTGCGCGAATGGCTTCTGGCGGAAACGACGACGGCAGCCGATATCCGCAAATGCAGCCGCGGCCTGACGGCGGAAATGGTAGCCGCGGTGTGCAAGCTGATGGGAAATCTCGATCTGATCTACGCGGCGAATAAAATGCCTGTTACGGCGCACTGCAATACTACGATCGGGCTGCCCGGCACGCTTTCGTGCCGCCTGCAGCCGAACCATACCACCGACGATCCCGAAGGGATCACCGCTTCCGTGCTGGAAGGGCTTTCCTTCGGCGCGGGAGATGCGGTGATCGGCCTGAACCCGGTGACGGATTCGCCGGAGCAGGTCGGCAAGGTGCTGCGGCGTTTTCACGAGATCCGCGAGCACTGGCAGATCCCGACGCAGATCTGCGTACTTGCGCATGTGACCGCCCAAATGCAGGCGGTGCGGCAGGGCGCGCCGTGCGATCTGATCTTTCAGTCCATCGCCGGAAGCCAGAAGGGGAACGAGGCGTTCGGCTTCACGGCTGCCACGCTGCATGAGGCGCGGGAACTGCTGCTGCACGAGGGAACGGCCGAAGGGCCGAATGTGATGTATTTTGAAACGGGGCAGGGGTCGGAATTGTCGTCCGACTCGCATTTCGGCACGGATCAGGTCACCATGGAGGCACGCTGCTACGGCTTTGCCCGCCGCTTCCGCCCGTTTCTGGTCAACACCGTGGTGGGCT
>CAZIGE010000094.1:0-6315 GCA_964538475.1 uncultured Oscillospiraceae bacterium
CCCAATCCACCGGAGATATGATCCAAATCATGAAAAACTATATGGCAAACGGCTCATTTGCCCGAGGCACAGATTCTATCAGCTCCGACGCCTCCATTGCATTCGAGGGAAATACGTTCCGCAGCGTTGCGGAAATGATGCGTACAACAAATCTTTTTGAGCCGTTCCCGGCAGAATTCAACAATGATTCGGCGTTTTTTGACCGCATCCATGCCTACTTGCCCGGTTGGGAAACACCCAAACTGCGTGCAAGTCTGTTTACCAGACAATACGGCTTGATTTCGGATTGCTTCTCCGAATTCTGCCAT
Organism: uncultured Oscillospiraceae bacterium; assembly: GCA_964538475.1. GTDB lineage: Bacteria > Bacillota > Clostridia > Oscillospirales > Oscillospiraceae > Faecousia. The sequence goes on from CAZIGE010000094.1 coordinate 309, forward strand.
GGTATGCGCAAATATGATTTTACCAATTCCTTCGGAGAATATTTTGCCTTAAATCGGAATTTTAACACCCGTGACGATACTGCTGTTCGCCGCACTTTCTCTGGTATGGCAAAACTTATTTATCCCAATGAGCAAATGACCAAAGAAGAAGCCAGAGAATTGCTGGAATATGCCATCGAATGCCGCCGCCGTGTAAAAGAACAGTTGCGGAAGATGAATCCGGCGGAATTTAGTGATGTGGCGTTGGGCTACATCGATCTGGACACGGAAGAGGAATTCATTGTGGAATTGCCGGAAGTCTCCAGCGGCTCGCTGATTTTTGACGGACTGGAGAAGCCGGGCTGTGTTTATGCCGTGGGTCGTTCTGTGGATGCAAAAGTTGGTGTCTACCGTCTGGAAAATAAGCTAATGCCCGGAACCGGAAAATTCAGCTTCCGAAATGTGGAAGGCATTGCCGGTGCAGGAAGAACTGTACGAGACAGTATCACCGCTGCATTTAATTACTTTACGACGAATGTCCATCGTCTGCTGGCAAGCGAATACGATGCCTATGATTACAGTCTGTTCTTTAATGATCTGCAAAATCGCAATGTCAGCGACGAAGTTTCCGTTGCAGAAGTGGTAGGCTTGTTCTCGGGCATTTCAAACCGCCCCGTGCTTCCGTCATTGGCAATTTGCGGCAAGGTCGTCATGTCTGGCAATATGATGCCGGTGACAACAGACTTGGAAGAAATTTTTGTCGCCGCAGCCAATGCAGGTGCCAAGAAAATCATGTTGCCGGCAGAGTGCCAGACCAAGTGTGAGAAACTGGGCGGTCAATTACGAAACGAAATTCAAGTGATCTATTACGCTACGCCGTTGGATGCGGCGAAAAAAGCTTTGGGAGTGGAATAAACATGACACAGTCATATCGTTGTATTTGCTGCGGGGAAGAAAAGGATAGCGATCATGCCTGTACCTGCCCGAATTGCGGCTATGCGATGTTCCCTGTGCCCTATGACAGAGCAGGAGTGCTACGGGAGCAAATTATAAAATTTGCCAGTAAGTTGACCTTTCCACCTGTGACGGTGGAGGATCTCTCTTTCTCCCGTGAGGAAGGGGAAAAAAGAGTTAGTAAAAAAGTGGACGATGGTCGCTTCCCAGCCTACAACACAATATATGACTATGCTTGCTCCGCTACAAAACTGGAAGAATACATACAGCGCCTACATCGGATCCTTCGGCAAATTGCAGAGTATTCTACAACCGTATACCAGCAAACCTACGATGTGCACTTTGCAAAATTGATAGGAAAATTAAATTTGTGGAATAAACAATTTCGAGCAGTTGCACAGGAACTGGAACTGCCAGATGAAATTCAACAGCCAGAGTTTCCGGAAACCAAACTGCTTTACACAGAAACTCCAAATGATCAAATGCAGCCTTTGCAAATACAGCTACTGGATTTGCTGACTGCGTTGGTAGAAAAGATCCAAAAATTCATCCGTTCCAACAACATATATGGTGCGAATATATACGGAGCAGCAAAACGAACATCCGAAATGGAAAAAGAAAAAAGCTATACACTGGATGATGTCCAAAGAGAGTTGGATAAAATTACCGACATCTTAGGAAAACGCTATGTATTGGATATTTTCGATGATGGTAGACGAGAGCTGGAGCAGATGAGCGAGGCGTTTTGGGGTGGCATTCGGGCGTTGCTTTGGAGTGATATGCTTGTACAGGACTGGGAGTTTCGTGCCAGCGACCAGCCTTTTTCTATGGGAGATTTGCGGCATATCATTTGGAAATGCTATGATATTTCCAGAGAACGCATCATGTCCCCTTGCTTTTTGGCAGAATATTCGGAAGCGGAGCTGTTTACGCTGTACGATCGTCTACTTGTTCTTGATAGTCTGGGGTTGATGGGAGTTGACCGCCGCAAGCTTGCAAAACCTGGCACAGCAGAGCGACAACTACAAGCGATGATCGGCTTGCAGTCCATAAAGCTGAGTGTGAGCAAAATCAAGGCTTACACCAGCGCAAACAAGGGAAAAGCAGGACTGAATATCCATATGTGCTTTTATGGAAATCCGGGCACCGGCAAAACGGAGGTCGCACGGATCATTGCCGGAATTCTTCACGAAAATAAGATCCTTCCTACGGCGAATGTAGTAGAAGTCGATCGGGGCGGCCTGGTTGGGCAATATGTAGGAGAAACTGCGCAAAAAACCAAGAATGTGATCCAATCAGCCATGGGCGGCGTGCTGTTTGTGGATGAAGCGTATGCTCTGACTTCCAATACGGCAGCCGGAGATTACGGCCACGAGGCGATTGCAACGCTATTGAAGGCAATGGAGGATCATCGGGGCAAATTCTGTGTCATTTTGGCCGGATATAAGGAAAAAATGCAGACCATGCTCAGCAGCAATCCGGGCTTTCGCTCCCGAATCCAGTTTGAACTGGATTTTCCTAATTATTCAAGAGAGGAATTGTCCCAAATTGCAGATAAAATGGCAGTCGCTAGTGGATATTCTCTGAATCAGAAGGCAAGGGAGCGAATACTGGATGTTGCGGACGTACGACGCAAAGAGCCAAATTTTGCAAACGCCAGAGAGATCCGTAACATTCTGGATCAGGCAACTATGTGCCACGAACTGCGCACAAGTGACGATGCGGACAAAGAAATCGGATTGACAGATGTGGAGCGATATATCCGAGATGCAAAAATCTATCTGCCATCCGAAGGCGAGGCGCATACACGTCGGGTGCTGACCGCCGAAGAGGAACTGGAGCAGCTGATAGGTCTGGATGGGATCAAAAAAACTGTGCGTAAAATTCGGGCGTATGCCAAAAGAAACAGGTCGAACGAGGGCTTGAATTTGCATATGTGCTTCTGCGGAAACCCTGGTACAGGCAAAACCGAGGTGGCTCGATTGATGTCTGTCCTGCTCCACGATGCTGGTGTTTTGCCGGAAGCAAAGATGATAGAGACGGACGCATCCGGGTTGCTGGGAAGTGTCGTTGGCGAAACGGCACCGAAAGTACACCAAAAAGTTCAGGATGCTTTGGGTGGCGTTTTGTTTATCGACGAGGCTTATGCGCTTACCAATACACGCACATTAGGTGGCGCAGCAATGAACTATGGCGATGAGGCAATCGCAACGCTTTTGAAGGAGATGGAGGATCGTCGGGGGCAATTTTGCGTCATTTTCGCCGGATATAGCCGGGAAATGCAGCAAATGCTGGCCTCTAATCCGGGGCTGTCCTCCCGGGTGCAGTTTACGCTTTCCTTTCCGGATTACGATAGAAGCGAGCTTCGGGACATTTTGCTGCGGTTTGTTTCCGGGCAGGGCTATGAAATCGAGGATACAGCGGTAGAAAAGCTGCTGGATTGTGTGGAATATTTCAACCAATTTCCGCATTATGCCAACGCAAGAACCGTCAGAAACATTCTGGATCAAGTGATCCTGAATCAGAATCTGCGTACAGAAGAAACGGGAGAGAATTTGATCATTCTGGAAGATATAGAAGAATACGCATCCGAGGAAGCAATTCCACTGCATACAAAATAGTTAGAAAGGAGAGACACCGACTGGAGCAGGATCGTCTATGCCCCAGTCAGGGAATATTTGATATGATACTGATTTTGATGGCGCTGTTTTTTATAGTGTTTTGTTTAGCAGAAGTACTGCTTGCGGCTGAAGACAAGAAGAAAAAAATTGCTGCTGAAGAGAAAAAGCAAAAAGAAATATATGAAAAAAACATGGCAATCGTTAATTCAGCGGAAAAAAAGCCGGAACTTTTGCAGGTTAGCAATACGACCAAATTTTCCTGCGCAGAAGAGAAACGGATCAATCTGGAATTTCGTGAATTTGTTAAGAATCGAAATGCACTTACGACTGCGAAAGCACATGAAGAATATCTGTCCCAAAAGGCGGCGGCTTATCGGGCCTTGGGACAAGTGGACGAGGCAGAAAACCTAGAGCCTGAGATACAGAAAAATAAAGAAACAATCGCACAGTGTAGCGAACGTAAGATCGTGTTTCGTGACCTGTATAATGGCATCGCATATAAAGATGACCAAATCAAATCGGGCTTGTCGAATTTTGCCGATGCGTTCACAGAGCAAAAAGACAGCTTACTAAGTGATTTCTTTCAGGGCACAACTGTAAAAATCATATCGACCGGATATAGCAATATGCTGCTGTGCTTTCCTGGATATGTCCTGCAATACAACAAGGAGAAGCAGGTATTTTCCGTAGTCCCATATTCCTCATTGTGTATTTCAAGCCGAATAAGAACCGTGGAACGATGGGGGCGATCCGAATCGGATGACGAGATTGCAGAAATTCATTATTTGCATGAAAATAAGGATGGGCGACCGGATAAGCGATATAGTGCCGAAAACAATCCAAGAACGATTTATGTATACAGAGGCTCAGTCACAATACAAGGCGGCTCTGTTAACGAAACGATCAGTTTTGATAATCGGACGAAAACATATAGCTTTGAAAGGCGTTTTAATAATTATTTAGACCTGGTTAAAAGGGTACATAGCGATGTTGTTACTGCAATTTTAGAAAATGATGAGAAATTACTGCGTGCAGGGAGCATTGCCGCTTATATGCAAATAAAGGCTGATGCGGAACGTGCGCATCGGGAAGAAAAGGAGAAGGCAGAGCGTGCCCGCTTGGAGGCGCAGCGAAAAGAGGCAGAGGCTCGGCAGAAAGTAGAAGAGCAACGCAAGCTGCAGCAAAAAGAGGCAGAAGAAAAGAAGAAAATGAACAAGAAACTGTGGGCTGAAAAGTATCTGTTGCTAGGTCAATTCACCTCGCTGCAATATACAAAAATACCCACATTTTCAGTGCCGACAAAGTCGGATTTTTCGGAACAGGAAATTGTTAACAAGGCACTGCTGGATATGATCGGCGATGTGAACAAGATCCGGAAAGCGACGCAGTATAATCTTCTGCTCTCTAAAAATAAACAGAAGATAGAACAAGTTCGGCAGATGAATATTTCTGCCGGACGCTCAGCAGATGACGGACTGCATGAACTCAAACCCATGCAAGTGCCGAAAGAAAAGGACAATTATTTACCGGAACGCATTAAAATATTGGGGGATTTCTTCGGAAAAGCCGAAGGATGGAGTGAGTTTAAGTGGGGTGTGAGAGACCTTTGCACGCCAAAAGAAAAAACCGGAGATGTATATGCTCGCTTTTTTGCAAAAATGGACTATTTTGCGATCCAAAATGATAGGAATTTCCTGCTGCTGTTTCCGTATTTCGTGGCGGTCGTCGTTCCGGGAAAACCTTTGGACATCCAAACCTATCACACTGCAAAGCTGACGGTGACTTACACTGACCAAGAAGAAATGCGTGTGACCATTCCGGAGCATGGAGAACTGATCCGGGAGCGATATGAGTATCAGAATTTAGATGGTTCGCCGGATCGACGGCATAAGGACAATCCTGTTATCAAAACGATTCGTTATACAACAGTAACGATCAGTGGTGGACTTTCGGAATATAACTTCCCAGTCAATTCCCACGCTAAAGCTGTACAGTTTGAAAATGCCTTCCGTGCTTATTGTACTTTCCTAAGCTCCGGTCTTGTCGGAGAGGTTTATAAACAAGTTACCAAATCGGCGCAGACGGATGATATTCTGAAAGTAATCGATAAGCTACAGAAGGAAGAAGCGGAGCGCATCGCACAGGAAAAGAAGCGTGAGGCTGAGCAGATGCGACGCTTGGAGGAAGAGCGTATTGCTGCTGCAAAGGCTGCGGAAGAGAAGAAAAAGGCCATTATTCAGCGCCAGCGAGAGTTGAACGAAGAGCGCAAAAAGGAAGCTCAACGGAAAGCGGTGGAGCACCAGCGTGTCATGCAGATGTTCGACGATGATTTCTCTGCTGATTCGGAACAAACTACCGAACCGGACAAGATGATGCAGGCACCTGTGGAGATCGTGGGTAATATCGAAGATTATGACGATCTGGGACGGTACTATATCGAAGAACTGGATGTT
>CAZIGE010000095.1:0-6226 GCA_964538475.1 uncultured Oscillospiraceae bacterium
GTGTGCATCTCGTTCCGAAAGGAACGCATCACGCAAAGAAACCTGATTTGTCAGGTAGACAAATCAGGTTTCTTTGTTGGCAGAGGATGAGGGATTCGAACCCCCGCAAACGGAGTCAGAGTCCGGTGTGCTACCGTTACACAAATCCTCTAAAGGAAGAACAGCTTTATTATACGCAGTTTTTTCGAAATGTCAAGGATTATTTTCAAAAAGTGCTTTATTTTTTGCGAAAGCTTTCCGCGTTCGGATCGGTGCCGAAGGCATTTACAAGAGCGGCGATTTATGGTATTATTAGAATAAGATCAGGAACAGGCTCGCCGTCCCGCGCCGCAGCGCGGGACGGCGAGCATGGGCGCATTTGGAGGAACTCACATGGATCTGACCGTTTTGGAACAGCAGCTGGCGCAGCTGCCGCTGTATACCTATGCCTATATCGACCCGAAAAAACTGGAATTTTCGGAGCGTGTGCGCTACATCTGCGCGCAGGATTGCGCCATGTACGGAAAAAGCTGGGCATGCCCGCCCGCGGTGGGCACGGTGGAGCAATGCCGTGCGCATTGCCTGCGGTATGAGCACTGCCTGCTCATCAGCTCGGTGACGGAGGTGGCGGATATTTCCGACCTTGCCGAAACGCTTGCGACCCGCGCGCCGCACGAGGCGCTGACCGATCGGGTGCGCGCGCTGCTGTGCGCGCAGGGCGTGACGCCGTTCGTGCTGTCTACGGAGGCGTGCGCCATTTGCGAGCGCTGCGCGTATATGGATGGTGCGCCCTGCCGCTTCCCGAATAAAATGCACCCCTGCGTGGAAAGTCAGGGGATCAACATCGTTCCCGTGCTGGAAGAAAACGGGCTGGAATTCCAGTTCGGCGACAATATCGTGACATGGGTGAGCCTGCTGTTTTATTGAACGCGGCATTCATGCGGACGGAATAAAAAAACATTGCAAAATGCCGCATTTTATAGTACAATGGCCTGTAATGCAGAAAACGCGGCCGCCGCTTTTCGGGAATGTGAGGTGCTACCATGCAGAAATTTGATGAATTGTCCCCTGCGCTTACCGAGCGTATGACGCGGGATTTTGAAACAGGCCGACGCCCCTGCACGGGGACGGCGGATGCGCAGGCCGTGCGCCGTCTGAACCCGGACTCGGATCGCCCGACGATCTGGCGTCCCTCGTTCGTCAAGGACGTGGACAAGATCATGCACTGCCCATATTACAATCGTTACAGCGACAAGACGCAGGTCTTCTCCCTGATGAAAAACGACGATATCACCCGCCGCAGCCTGCATGTGCAGCTGGTCTCGCGCATCGCGCGCACGATCGGGCGGGCGCTGAACCTGAACCCGGATCTGATCGAAGCCATCGCGCTGGGGCATGATATCGGCCATACGCCGTTTTCACACGCGGGTGAGGTCTATCTCGATCAGCTGTTTCTGCAATATGCGGGGCGGCGCTTTACGCACAATATCCATTCCGTGCGCGTGCTGGATCAGATCTTCCCGCTGAACTTGACGTTGCAGACCCTGACGGGGATCGGCGGGCACAACGGCGAGATTGAAATGTCGGAATACCATCCGTATCCCATTGCGGATTTCGACGAGTTCGACCGCAGGATCGAACAGTGCTATATCGAAAAGGACGCAGCCAACCGCCTCCAGCCATCCACGCCGGAAGGATGCGTCGTGCGCATTTCCGACATCATCGCTTACCTCGGAAAAGACCGTCAGGACGCGCACCGTATCAATATGATAAGCGAGAGTGAGTTCACCAGCCGCCAGATCGGCTCGGTCAACTCGGAGATCATTCACAATCTGATCGTCAATATCATTGAAAACAGCTACGATAAGCCGTATATCAAGCTGGACGAGAGCCATTTTGCGGCGCTCAAAGCGGCCAAGATCGACAACTACGCCAAAATTTACCACAACGCCGCCGAAATGACCAAGCTTGACCAAACCGTCAAGCCCATGATGGGCGAGATCTACGGCCAGATGCTGGACGATCTTCGCGCCGGAAACCGCCGTTCTCCCGTTTTTACGCATCATATCGACTATATCAACGCCATGCGGCGGCACAACCCCGTGCCCTACGGCGGCGACGAGCCGAATCAGATCGTGGTGGACTACATCGCCAGCATGACCGACGATTATTTTATCGACCTGCACCGCTATCTGTTTCCCGGAAGCGCCTATAAGGTGGAATATCTGGGCTATTTTGATTGAAGAAAGAGGAAAAACGATGTTTGAAGCTGTTTTGCAGGCCATTGGCGACCATGATCGCATCATCCTGCACCGCCACACCAACCCCGACGGCGATGCACTGGGCAGCCAGATCGGATTGAAGCTGCTGCTGGCGCATAATTTCCCCGAAAAGGAGATACTGGCCGTCGGAGACGCGGCGGGACGCTATGCCTTTATGCACGGCAGCGTGATGGACGAGGTGCCGGACGAGGCATACCGCGATGCGCTTGCGATCATACTCGATACCTCCGCTGCCAGACTCATCAGTGACCCGCGCTACACGCTGGCAAAAACGACCGTTCGGATCGATCACCACCTGTTCGTGGAAAAGATCGCGGACGTGGAAGTAACAGACTCGACCTTTGAAAGCTGCTGCGGGCTGATCGCGGCCTTTGCCGACGAATGTGCGCTGGCGCTGACCCCGGCGGCAGCCGAGGCGCTGTATACAGGCATGGTAACAGACTCGGGTCGCTTCCGCTATGATGCGACCAACGCGCGGACGCATCGTCTGGCAGCGCTGCTGCTGGAGCAGGGATTCGATACGAACGAGATCTACCGTCAGCTGTATTCCGACGATTTTTCCCGCATCCTCCTGCGTGCACAGTTCGTGCAGAAAATTCGATTTACCCCCAACCGCGTCGCCTATATCTATACCACGCGCGACGAGCTTGCCGCCAGCGGCGCGGACAGCTTTACCATTTCCCGCGGCATGGTCAGCACCATGGCCGAGATCCGCGGCGTGGATGTGTGGGTCAACTTTACGGAGACCGAGCAGGGCGTGCTGTGTGAGCTGCGCTCCTCGCGCTATAACATCAATCCGATCGCCGTTCGGTTCGGCGGCGGCGGCCACGCCAAGGCCAGCGGCGCGACCGTAAAAAATAAAGATGAGGCGATGTCCATGCTGGACGCGCTGGATCGCCTGTCAGGAGAAACGAATGCATAACGAGATCATGGAAGCCGTTTTTGCCCGCATTGCGGCGTACGATACCATCATGCTGTTTCGCCATTTCCGCCCGGACGGCGATGCCAAGGGCGCAACGAAGGGCCTGCAGCGCATTTTGCAGCTGTCTTTCCCGGAAAAGGCGGTGTATCTGATCAACGACGACCACAGCGATTATCTGGCCTTTCTGGGCGAGGATGATGCGCCCGTCGCCGACGAGGTCTACCGCGACGCGCTGGGCATCGTGCTGGACACGGCGACGGCCGACCGCATCGCCAATCCGAACTACCGCCTGTGCCGCGAGCTGATCAAGATCGATCATCACATCCCCGTGGATGACTACGGCTGCATCAACTGGGTGGAGGAAAATGCCTCCTCCGCGTGTGAGCTGGTCGCAAAGTTCTATATCACGTTTGCCGACCGCCTGAAGATCGACGTGCAGGCCGCGACCGCCGTGTACGCCGGTATGGTCACCGATTCCGGCCGCTTTCAGTATTCGTCCGTATCGGGCGATACGCTGCGCTGCGCCGCCGCGATGCTGGAATGCGGCATTGACACCGAGCGGCTGTTCGCGCATCTGTATCTGAAAGAGCCGCAGGAACTGAAATTCCGCGCGCATGTGTGCAGAAAGATGAAAGTCACGCCGAACGGCGTTGCGTATGTGTATATCGACAGCGCCATGCAGAAAAAACTCGGGCTGTCCAACGAAACGGCAAGCACGGCCGTCGGATTTATGGACAGCATCAAAGGCTGTCTGTGCTGGATCGCCTTCATCGACAATCCCGACGAGCCGGGCAAGATCCGCGTGCGGCTGCGTTCGCGCTTCGTGGCGGTCAATTCTCTGGCAGAGCAGTATCGCGGCGGCGGCCACGCCTGCGCCTGCGGCGCGACCGTGCTGTCGAAAAAAGAAATGAAAGCGCTGCTTGCGCAGGCCGACGCGCTCGTCGGGCAGTACAAGCAGACGCATGAGGGCTGGCTATGAAAATACTCATCACAAACGACGACGGCATCCACGCCCCCGGTCTGCCCGCGCTGGTGCGCTGGGCGCAGAAGCTTGGCGAGGTGACGGTGCTTGCGCCCAAGACGGAGCAGAGCGCCAAAAGCCACGGGATCAACATCCACACGGCTTTTGAAGTCCGGCCGGTCGAGCTGTTCCCCGGTGTACGCGCCTATTCGGTGGACTCCACACCGGCCGATTGCGTGCGGTTTGCCGTGCTCGGCATGAAGGAGCGGTTCGATCTGGTTCTCTCGGGGATCAACCGCGGGCTGAATATCGGCAGCGATATCATGTATTCGGGCACGGTCGCCGCCGTGTTTGAGGCCGCTGCACTCGGTATGGCAGGCATCGCGCTGTCCACGCCCCCGGAATATTACGACCGCGCCGCCGCGCATCTGGACGAGGTGGCGGATTTCTTCCGCACACATGCGCTGCTGGAAAAGTGCCGCATTTATAATGTAAACATCCCCGCATCGCATAACGGCTTTCGCATCACCCGCCAGGGCGGTGCGTACTACTCCGACGATTTTCTGCCCTGCCCCGATCACATGCAGCATCCGCAGGGGCGTGACGTGTTCCGACCCTGCGGCTCGTTCGAGCCGGATACCGACGCGGTCCTGGTGGGGCATTACATATCCGTCATGCCGCTGACGGCAGATCGCACCGATCTGGAGGTCTATCGCGCCCTGCGTGTAAAAAACGGCGAAAATAATTGAATTTTTTTCAAAAAGGGGCTTCCATTTCTCGCTCAAATGTGCTATAATTGCAACATCAAATGATGCGGGAGTGGATCTTATGCCCAGAACCAGCGACAAGGCAGACCGAATTCTGGAATTCGTCAACGATTTTATCTATGAGAACGGCTACGCCCCCTCCGTGCGCGAGATCGGCGCGGGGGTCGGCCTGCGCTCCACCGCTTCGGTGAGCTATCATTTGCAGGCTTTGCAGGAAAAAGGGCTGCTGCAAACGCCGAGCGCGAAGGGGCGCAAGCGCTCCATCGTCACGGGGCAGCGTCTGGGGCAGATCCCCGTGATCGGCGTGGTGACGGCAGGCGTGCCGATCCTCGCCGTGGAAAATCAGGAGGGCGTGCTCAGCTGGAACGGCGAGCCGGGGTGCTTTGCTCTGCGCGTGCGCGGAGACAGCATGATAAACGCCGGCATCCTCAGCGGCGATAAGGTGATCGTCCGCCCGCAGCAGACCGCAGATGACGGGCAGATCGTCGTGGCCATGATCGAAGACGAGGCTACGGTCAAACGCCTGCGCCGCCGTAAGGGGCAGGTCTGGCTCATGCCCGAAAACGATCTGTACGAGCCGATCGACGGCACGAACGCGCAGATCATCGGGCTGGTTCGGGGTGTCGTGCGCGAATATTGAAGCAACGGGGGATCGCCGCGCACGCGGCGATCCCCTCAGACTACCCAAAACAGCATGTTACGCATCGGTGCGATGCGCCCCGGCGTTGTCTTCGGCAGCACCGCTCCCGCACAGGCGGGGGCAAGAGCCGTGTGCAAAAACGGAGCTTTTCCGTTTTTTCTGTGTTTTCTCTTGCGCATCGCGAAAAAGTGTTATATACTTACCTTGTAAAATAACCGGGGCAAGACCCCGAAAAAACGGAGGAAGTTCCTATGTTTGATGCTATGATCGAAACTCTGAAAGCCAATCCCCGCAAGATCGTCTTTACTGAGGGTCACGATGCGCGCATTCTGGAAGCAACGGCCAGACTGGTCGAGGGCGGCTTCCTGACGCCTGTTCTGATCGGCAATGTCGAAGAAGTTCGTGCCAACGCCGCAAAGGGCGGCTATAAGATCGACGGCGTGGAGATCATCGATCCCCTGACCTACGCGGGCATGGACGAAATGGTCGCAAAAATGGTCGAGCTGCGTAAAGGAAAAATGAGCGAAGCCGATTGCCGCGCCGCACTGGCCAAGGGCAACTATTTCGGCACCATGCTCGTGAAAATGGGCTATGCCGACGCGCTGCTCGGCGGCGCGACCTACTCCACCGCCGACACCGTGCGCCCCGCGCTGCAGATCGTTAAAACGAAAAAGG
>CAZIGE010000096.1:0-6222 GCA_964538475.1 uncultured Oscillospiraceae bacterium
CCAATCACATGAAAGCTGACCAGAACGATATCGAAAATCTGGCTTCTCTGCTGACGCTGGCGGGCTGCAACTACTTTATGGGTATCCCGCACGGTGACGATATCATGCTCAACTATCAGACCACCGGATTTCGCGAAACCGCCGCTCTGCGCGAGCTGACGGGCAAAACGGCGATCCCGGAATTTCAGCGCTGGCTGGAAAAAATGGGCTTTGCGGAAAATGGAAGGCTGACGAAAAAAGCGGGCGACGGCTCGGCACTGCTGTTTTGACCGCAGACGGCCGCTCCTGCCCGGAACGGAGGAAGTATGTCGGCATACGAGATCATTTTGTGGGTCATGGCGGCTTTTGCGGCGGCGGGCGCGGCAGACCGCATTCTGGGCAACCGCCTCGGACTGGGGAAGGCTTTTGAAGAGGGCATCCTTTCCATGGGATCGCTGGCGCTGGCGATGATCGGCGTGATCTCCCTTGCGCCGCTTCTGGCTGCGCTGCTGCAGCCTGCGGTCGTGCCGCTGTATCGCTTCCTCGGCGCGGATCCTGCCATGTTTGCGGGAACGATCCTAGCATGCGATATGGGTGGCGGCGCACTGGCACAGCAGATGACCGACGATGCGCAGGCGGCGCTGCTGGGCGGCGTGATCACAGGCTCTATGCTCGGCTCGACGATCGTGTTCACCATTCCCGTGGCGCTCGGGATCCTGGACAGGGAGGATCGCCCGGCGCTGGCCAAAGGCGTGCTGTGCGGGATCGTCACCATTCCGCTGGGCGTGCTGGTCGGCGGCTTGACGGCGGGATTTGCGCCGGGGATGGTGCTGCGCAATCTGATCCCGATCATATTGCCGGCTGCGCTGATCGCGTTCGGATTGTGGCGGGCGGAACGGGCGATGATCCGCGGATTTGCGCTGTTCGGCAGGGGTGTTACGGCACTTATCACGCTGGGACTGGCTCTGACGGCGGTGCAGACTCTGACCGGTGCGACGATCCTGCCCGGGATGACACCCGTACAGGAGAGTTTTGAAACGGTCGGCACGATCGCGTTGGTACTGGCCGGTGCTTTCCCGCTGGTGCACGTGGTCACGTCGGTGCTGCAAAAGCCGCTGAAAGGGCTGGGACGGCTGCTGGGCATTCGCGAAAATGCCGCTGCGGGGCTGGTCGCCAGTCTGGCCAATTCCATTGCCACATTCGGTATGCTCCGCGACATGGACGCGCGGGGAAAGGTGGTCAATATCGCGTTCGCCGTATCGGCGGCGTTCGTGTTCGGGGATCATCTGGGCTTCGCGGCGGGCTTCGCGCCGCAGATGCTCGTGCCGATGATCGCGGGAAAGCTGGTCGGCGGCGTAAGCGCCGTGGCCGTTGCGCTGCTGCTGACAAAAAAAGACGAGGAAGAGGGCTTGAACAACTATGGATAAAGCGGAACTGACTGCGCTGGTGGCGCAGATCCTGGAGCAGATGGAGCCGTCGGGCGGGGAGACCGCCGCGCCTGCCGTATCGCAGCTGCACCAGACACACGATGCGCAGGAGGAAAGCATCCCCGACATCACACAGATCGACCTGCGCGGGCTTTATCTGACGCGGGAACCGGCGAATGGGGAGCAGTTCGCGACCATGAAGCGGAAAACACCTGCCCGCCTCGGCGCAGGGCGGGCGGGCGCGCGTTATCGGACGATCACGATGCTGCGCTTCCGCGCCGACCATGCCGCGGCGCAGGACGCAGTGTTTTCCGAAGTGGACGGGGAGTATGCGAAGAAACACGACCTGCTGCCCGTGCAGACCCGCTGCGACAGCAAGGAGCAGTACCTGACGCGCCCGGATCTGGGACGCTGCTTCGATGAAGAAAACGCACGATCGATCCGCGACGCAGTGCCGTCGCCGCCGCAGGTGCAGCTCGTCGTCGGAGACGGCCTTTCCGCTGCGGCGATCGAGGCAAACGCGGCGGACTGCCTGCTCGCGCTCAAGGACGGCCTGCTCGCGCGCGGTATCGCAACGGGACGGGATATTTTCGTCCGCTATTGCCGCGTCGGCGCGGGGGATGCCGTCGGGGATATCACCGGATGCGAGCTGGTGTGTGTGCTGGTGGGGGAGCGACCGGGGCTTGCGACGGATAAAAGTATGTCGATCTATATCACCTATCGCCCCTACACGGGCATATCCGAATCCTGCCGAACGGTCATATCCAATATCCATGCGCAGGGAACGCCTGCGGTGGAGGCGGGGGCGTATGCCGCGGAGCTGATCGAACGGATCCTGCAAAAGAAAGCATCGGGCGTGCAGCTGCATCTGGAGGCGGGCGTATGATCCCGGTGAACATTCTGGCGGTGCGGTATATCCCCAATGCATCGCGCGCACTGTGCACGGCGCTCGGCGTGGACGCGGCGCGGCCGTCGCTGGCACTGCTGAGCACCGACTGCGATGATGCGACTTATATCGCGCTGGATGAAGCGACCAAGGCAGCCGATGTGACAGTCGCTTTCGCCCGCAGCTTTTACGGCGGTGCGGCCAATGCGACGACACCGCTGGCGGGTGAGGTTCTGGGCGTTTTGGCGGCGGCAACGCCGGGCGCTGCCGCAAGCGGGATGGAGGCGGCATTGGCGGCTTTGCAGCATATCGGATTTCGTCGGGAACAGGGCGTTCCGTATCTGGCCGAAACGGTCAGCAGCTGCGGGAGCTTTCTGGCGACGGAAGCGGATGTTGCGGCGGGCAGTGCGCTGGCGTATCTGATCGCACCGCCGCTGGAAAGCATGGTCGGGCTGGACGCGGCCATGAAGGCATCCGATGTGCGACTGTGCAGGCTGTATGCGCCGCCCACGGCGACGAATTTCGGCGGCGGCCTGCTCACCGGGACGCGCGCCGCCTGCGAAGCGGCCTGCGACGCGTTTTCCGATGCCGTGATACGCATCGCCGCGCACCCGCTCGAGGCATAAGAAGTAAGGAGGAACTATGGAACTTGATACCGATCTGGCCGCACGGCAGGAGGCCAGAACGCTGTGTGCGTGCGCGCAGGATGCGCAGCAGGCGCTGGCGCTGATGCCGCAGGAAAAACTGGACACCATTACCGATGCGATCGCACGGGCATTTGCCCATGACGCCGAACGGCTCGCGAAAATGGCGGTGGAGGAAACGGGCTTCGGAAATGTGGCCGACAAAACCGAAAAAAACCGTTTTGCCTCGGAAAATGTGCTGGCGGCGATCAAAAATATGAAAACGGTCGGCGTATTATCGGTCGAGGAACGGGAAAAAATATGGCAGATCGGTGTGCCGGTCGGGGTGATCGCGGCCATCGTACCCGCGACCAATCCCACCTCTACGATCTGCTACAAGGCGCTGATCGCGCTGAAATCCGGCAATGCGATCGTCTTTTCTCCGCATCCGAAGGCACTTCACTGCTCGCTGGAGGCGGCGCGTGTCGTGGCCGAGGCCGCACAGCGTGCGGGCGCGCCGCATGGTGCGGTGGCATGCCTGAGCTACGGGCTGATGGCAGGGTGCCGGGAGCTGATGTCCGCCGAGGCCGTGAAGCTGATCCTTGCCACGGGCGGTACGGCGATGGTCAAAGCGGCATATTCCTCCGGCAAGCCCGCCATCGGTGTGGGTGCGGGCAACGGCCCGGCCTATATCCACCACAGCGCCGATGTGACGCAAGCACTGCAATGCATCCTGCGCTCCAAAAATTTCGACTACGGTACCATCTGCGCTTCGGAGCAGAGCATCATCGTGGAGAAGGGAATGGAGCGCCGCGTGCGGGAGGAAGGACGGCGGCTCGGATACTATTTTATGGCGACCGAAGAAGCGGCAAAACTGGCAAAGCTCCTGTTCAGGCCGGACGGGACGCTTGACCCGCGAATCGTCGGACAGTCTGCCCGAAAGCTTGCGGACATGGCGGGATTTGCTGTTCCGCAGGACACGAAAATACTGGTCGCGCGGGAACAGGAGGCGGGGCCGACGCGCCCGTATTCGATGGAGAAGCTGTGCCCGGTGCTGGCCTTTTTCGTGATGGAGGACGAGGATGCGGTGCTGGCCAAGGCAGTGGAGGTGCTGACGCACGAAGGCAGCGGACACACCTTCGCCATGCACTGCCGCGATGAGGCGGTGGTGCGAAAATTTGCCCTGCGGATCCCTGTTTCCCGCATACCCGTCAATACGCCTGCGGCGCTTGGTGGGATCGGCGCGACGACGGGGCTGTTCCCGGCATTGACACTGGGCTGCGGCGCGGTGGGCGGAAGCAGCACCTCCAACAATATTTCTCCGCTGGATCTGATCAATATCCGTCGGGTGGCGTGGGATCTGGAGCAGCCGCCACAGCAGAATCCGACGGTCACTGCGGATCTGGCAGAGCAGATCGCGGCCAGAATTCTGGAACGATTGCAATAAATCCATGATAACTGATGAAAACGGAGGATGAATTATGGACACCAATTCTTTGGGAATGATCGAAACACGCGGCCTGATCGGCGCGATCGAGGCGGCGGATGCCATGGTCAAGTCCGCAAACGTGCAGCTGGTCGGTAAGGAGCAGGTCGGCGGCGGCCTGGTCACGGTCATGGTGCGCGGCGACGTGGGCGCGGTCAAAGCCGCCACGGATGCGGGCGCGGCTGCGGCGGAAAAAGTCGGGGAACTGATCTCCGTGCATGTTATCGCCCGCCCGCATACCGAGGTGGATGCGATCTTGCCGAAGGGACGGGGCACGCAGAACGGCGCGGCCTCCAAGTAAATGCTCTACAGCGAAGAAAATGTCCGCCAGAACCTTCGCAATCGCGAGGGTAAGCGCGTGTTCTACCTGGGGCAGGGGGACAGCTTGACTCCGTCTGCACGGGATTGGCTGCGACGGGAGCGGATCGAGATATTGCCCGCATGGCAGGCAAAGCCGGAACATTATCGCCTGAAAAACGGCGCATTGCTTGACGAAAAGCCGGAGCATTTCACACATTTACACGGCGACATCCTTGTATGCAAGACCGACCCCGTGATCGCATTTCGCGGTGCGATGGACACGTTGGAAGCAGAACTGCTGCTGGCGCAGCAGGCAGCGCCGCCGTTTCGGCAGCAGCTGGCCGAGGTGCTGTCGCTGGCACGCGACATCGTGCGTCGGGAGGTCCTGTGTGAGCCCGTGCGCGCGGAGGCACTTTGCGGCCTGACGGAGCGGGAGCTGCGGGCGCACTCACATTTTCCGCAGGAATACTACGGACAGCCGCATTTCATGCCGGAATATACCGACGGCGCGGCACTGCTGCAGATCAATCGCGCCAGGTGCGCTGCCCGTGCTGCGGAACTGGCGGCGGCGAGGGCGTTCGTCACCGATGACGGCTGCTGCGAAAGGGAAGACCTTCTGCGTGCGCTCAATCGTATGAGCAGTATGATCTATATCCTGATGATCCGCCTGAAAAAGTCGCAAACAGCATCGGAAAAGGCGGAAATATGAGTTGACAAAGCGGTTTTCCTGCGCTATAATCGGAAAAAAGGCAGAGAAGGGAAGAGTACGCCCGTGGATGCGTTCAGAGAGCCCCGTGCGGTGGAAAGGGGTACGCGGAGATCGGCGGAACATGGTCCCGGAGTCGGGGTGTCGACAGGTAGGCTCCCCCGGGTGCGCCCGTTAGCGCGCGTTTGAGGCAGAGCATTTCTGCGAAACAAGGTGGTACCGCGTAACTTTTACGCCCTTGGGTCATCCCGGGGGCGTTTTTCATTTTCAGGAGGAACATTATGTGCGAAAAGTGTAAAGGAAAATTCTACATCACCACGCCGATCTATTATCCGTCTGCCCGACTGCATATCGGCCATGCCTACTGCACGGTGGCGACCGATACCATGGCGCGCTTTAAGCGGTTGCAGGGCTACGATGTCCTGTTCCTGACCGGCACGGACGAGCACGGCCAGAAGATCGAGAACAAGGCCGCGGAAGCGGGCGTTACCCCGCAGCAGTATGTGGACACCATCGTGACGGGGGAAAAAGGCGTGCTCGATCTGTGGAAGCTGATGAACATCTCTCACGACCGTTTCATCCGCACCACGGACGATTACCATGTTGCAGCCGTGCAGCGGATCTTTCGGAAAATGTACGAAAACGGCGACATCTACAAGGGCTCGTACAAGGGAAAATACTGCAAGCCCTGCGAATCCTTCTGGACGGAAAGCCAGCTCAAGGACGGCAAGTGCCCCGACTGCGGCCGTGAGGTGCAGGATGCCGAGGAGGAAGCCTACTTCTTCCGTGCGTCGAAATACGCCGACCGTGTCCGT
>CAZIGE010000097.1:0-6146 GCA_964538475.1 uncultured Oscillospiraceae bacterium
GAAAAGGAACTGATGGCGATCTGATGCCGCAGCACCGTACAGGGGTCGATGGGCTACATCGACCCCTGCCGTGCGTTTATTTTTATCACCGAAACAGAAAAAGGAGGTCGTCTGCCAATGGCAGCTTCCGCTCCCGCACCGCGGCATATCGCCATCATTATGGACGGCAACGGCCGCTGGGCAAAGCAACGGGGTCTGCCCCGTAACGCCGGGCACAAAGCCGGCGCAGAGACCTTTCGCCGCGTTGCGAAACACTGCAACGAGCTGGGGGTCAAATATCTGACGGTCTATGCGTTTTCCACCGAAAACTGGAAACGCTCCGAGGAGGAAGTCGGCGGCATCATGCTGCTGCTGGAAAACTACCTGAAAGAAGCACTGCGCGATATGGAGAAGAACCATATCCGCTTTCAAATATTCGGCGATCTGTCCCGCCTGTCCCCCAAGCTGCAAAAGCTCTGCCGGGAGACTGTGGAGCGCTCCGCCGTTTATCATGAGGTGCAGGTCAATTTCTGCATGAATTACGGCGGGCGCGACGAGATCGTCCGCGCGGCGCGTGCTTTCGCGGCGGACGTGGCGGCGGGGAAGCGCAGCGCACAGTCGCTGACCGAGGCGGATTTTTCCATGTATCTGGACTCGGCGGGCGTGCCGGACCCCGAGCTGGTGATCCGCCCGTCCGGGGAAATGCGCGTCAGCAATTTCCTTCCGTGGCAGTGCGCCTACTCGGAGTTCGTATTTATGAATGTGCTCTGGCCGGATTTTTCCGATGCGGATCTGGATCGGGCGATCGAGGAATTCCGTCGGCGGGATCGCCGATTCGGAGGTGTGTGAAGATGAAAACCAGAATTATTTCCGGCACGGTGTTCGGCATCGTGCTGGCGCTGACGCTGTTTCTTGCGCCCGCAGCCGTTGCGGCGGTCACGATCGCGCTGATGTGTGCGCTGGCATCGTATGAGCTGCTGTATACGACCGGCCTTGTGCGAAACATCCCGCTGAACGTCTGCTCGGCCGTGATGGCCATGCTGGTGGTGCTGTGGAGCGCGCTCGGCGGCTATTACGCGCCCATGCTGCTCGGCACGCTGGCATATCTGCTGGTGCTGTTCGGTGCGCTGCTGCGTTCGTCGGGCAGGATCCCCGTGGCGCAGGTGGGGTACTGCCTGCTGTCGGGCCTGATCGTGCCGTTCCTGCTGACTTCGCTGCTCCGTATCCGCAACTGGGCGGACGGGCAGCTGTTGCTGCTGGTGCCGTTTCTGATGGCGTACTGTGCGGACACCGGTGCGTACTTTGTCGGCGTGCTGTGCGGCAAGCACAAAATGTGTCCCGCGATCAGCCCCAAGAAGACATGGGAGGGCTTTATCGGCGGGATCGCCACGGCGGTTTTGGGTATGGCGCTGTTCGCGCTGATCCTGGATCGTGCCTGCGGCTATCGCGTGCAGTATGTGCTGGCCGTGTTGTACGGCGCGGTCGGCGCACTGGGCAGTGTCGTGGGCGATCTGAGCATGTCGGTCATTAAGCGGCAGACGGGGATCAAGGATTACGGCAAGCTCATCCCCGGCCACGGCGGCATTCTCGACCGGTTCGACTCCGTCCTGGTGACCGCGCCGCTGGCGGAAGCACTGCTTCTGATGCTGCCGTTCGTGGAGTGACGCGCCATGATGAACTGCATTTCCGTTCTGGGCGCGACCGGTTCGATCGGGCGGCAGACGCTGGACGTGATCGAGCATTTGCAGGGCGTGCGCGTCTGCGCGCTGACAGCCGGCGGGAACGTTGCGCGTATGGCGCAGCTGTGTCGCCGCTTCCATCCCGCGCTTGCCGTGATGGCAACGCCCGAGGCGGCCGAAGCCCTGCGCGCAGAGTTACCCGATGCATCCATCCGCATTTCCTGCGGGGAAGAAGGGCTGTTGGAAGCCGCCACATGGCCGGAGGCGGACTGTGTGATCACGGCGGTCGTCGGCATGGTCGGCCTGAAGCCGACGCTTGCGGCCATTCGCGCGAAAAAACGCATCGGCCTTGCCAATAAAGAGACGCTGGTCTGCGCGGGACAGCTCGTTATGGCGCAGGCGAAAGCCTGCGGCGCCGAGATCATCCCCGTAGACTCCGAGCATTCTGCGATCTTCCAGTGCCTGATGGGCGCACAGGGCACGCGGGAGCTGAAAAAGATCCTGCTTACCTGTTCGGGCGGCCCGTTTTACGGCATGACGGCGCAGCAGCTGGCCACTGTGACCAAAGCCGATGCACTGCGCCACCCCAACTGGAAAATGGGGCCGAAGATCACCGTAGATTGCGCCACGCTGATGAATAAGGGGCTGGAAGTCATCGAGGCCATGCGGCTGTATGACCTTCCGGCGGAAAAGATCGAGGTGCTGATCCATCGCCAGAGCATCGTGCACTCTATGGTGGAGTTCGCGGACGGCGCGGTCATGGCGCAGCTGGGTACGCCCGATATGCGCCTGCCGATCCAGCTGTCGCTGACTTACCCACAGCGCACGGCCTGCCCGGTCGAGCCGCTGGATCTTACCGCCTGCGGCGCATTGACCTTTGCAAGACCCGACCTGCAGGCGTTTCCGTGCCTGCGTCTGGCCGTCGAGTGCGCGACGCAGGGCGGCACGGCCTGCCCGGCCATGAACGGGGCAAACGAAGCCGCAGTCGCCCTCTTTCTGGAGGATAAGATCGGCTTTTACGACATTTATCGGCTGGTTTCCGGTGCTGTGGAGGCACACGAGTTCGTGCGCGAGCCTTCGCTGGAGCAGATTCTGGAAGCCGACCGTGCGGCACGGCAATACGTGCAAACGCATCAATCCATGTAATCGAGGAGCAATATGACTACTGTTTTTAGCATTATTTTAGGTGTATTCGTTTTCAGTCTGCTGATTTTCGTTCACGAATTCGGCCATTTTATTACGGCGAAGCTTTCGGGCGTGCAGGTCAATGAGTTTTCCATGTTCATGGGGCCGGCGATCTGGAAAAAGCAAAAGGGCGAGACGCTTTACTCCATCCGCTGCATCCCGTTCGGCGGCTACTGCGCCATGGAGGGCGAGGACTCCGACACCGATAACCCCCGTTCGTTCCAAAAGGCTGCGTGGTGGAAGCGGGTGCTCATTCTGGTGGCGGGCGCAACGATGAATTTTATCACGGGCTTTCTGATCGTTCTGCTCGTCAATGCCTGCCTGCGCGTGGCCGTTCCGCAGGTGGATTACCTGCGCACGGGCAGCACGCTCGGCGCACAGGGCGGCCTGATCGCGGGCGATACCATTCTGGAAATGAACGGACAAAAGGTCGACTCGGTCAACGATTTTTCCGCGATTTTGGACGCGGACGACTCCGTTACGGAATTTGACGTGCTGGTACTGCGCGACGGAAAAGAACTGCTTCTGGAAAATGTCGTGATGATCCCGCAGGAATTTCCCGAAAACGAGGAAGGCTCGGCGGGCACGTTTTACGGGATCCAGTGGCAGACCAGAGCGCTTTCCTTCGGCGAAGCGATCACTGCTTCGTTTGAAGACTGCGTGTATTTTGTCAAGCTCGTCTGGATGAGCCTCGGGATGCTCCTGTCCGGCGAAGCGGGCTTCGGCGATATGTCGGGTCCTGTCGGCATCGTGGGGCAGATGACGCAAATGGCATCTGCTTCCGGTACGCTGAAAAATGCCGTACTGAATATCCTCTACTTCGGCGGCTTCATTGCGGTCAATCTCGGTGTGATGAACCTGCTTCCCATCCCCGCACTGGACGGCGGACGCGTGGTATCCGTCCTGCTGACCGCATTGATCGAAAAAATCACCCGCAAAAAGCTTGATCCGAAGTACGAGGGCTACGTCCATGGGGCGGGCATGATCCTGCTGCTGGCTTTGATGGCTGCGATCATGCTGAAGGATATCATTCAGATGATTTTCAGGTGAGAAAAATGACCAAACAGATCCGCGTAGGAAACGTATGCATCGGCGGCGGTGCGCCGATCGCGATCCAGTCCATGCTGAACACAAAGACCACCGATGTGGAAGCCTCCCTCGCGCAGATCGGGCTTCTTGCGGCGGCCGGCTGCGAGATCGCGCGGCTGGCCGTTCCCAATATGGAAGCGGCGCGTGGCTTCGCACAGATCGCGGCGCAGAGCCCGCTGCCGCTGGTGGCGGATATCCACTTCGATTATAAGCTCGCGATCGCCGCAGCCGAGGGCGGCGCGGCCAAGATCCGCATCAATCCCGGCAACATCGGCGGAGAGGATCGCGTCAGGGCGGTCGTGGAGGTCTGTCGGGACAAGAAGATCCCCATTCGCATCGGTGTCAACGGCGGGAGTCTGGAAAAGGAATTGCTGGAAAAGTACGGCCATCCGACCGCCGAAGCGCTGGTGGAGAGTGCTTTCGGCCATTTGCGGCTGCTGGAAAAGTTCGGCTTTTACGATACCTGCGTGTCGATGAAGTCGTCGTCCGTTCCGACCATGGTCACCGCCTGCCGCCTGTTTCGTGAACAATGTGATTATCCGCTGCACATCGGCGTAACGGAAACGGGCCCCGTTCGACAGGGGCTGATCAAATCCGCCATGGGCATCGGCGCGCTGCTGCTCGACGGGATCGGCGATACCATTCGCGTCAGTCTGACCGACGACCCCGTGCAGGAGGTGTACGCCGCAAAGGATATCCTGAAAGCGGCGGGACTGCGCAGGGACGGCGTCAATATCATTTCCTGTCCAACCTGCGGGCGTACCCGCATCGATCTGATCGGTCTGGTCGAGCAGGTCGATGCGGCGCTGCGAAATACGGAAAAGCCCATCACCGTGGCGGTCATGGGCTGTGTGGTCAACGGCCCCGGCGAAGCACGCGAGGCGGATATCGGCATCGCGGGCGGCGACGGCTGGGGCATGATCTTCGAAAAGGGCGTGCAGGTGGAAAAGCTGCCGTATGAGCAGCTGCTCCCGGCATTGCTCGAACGTATCGAGAGAATATAGTATGAAAGAACAGGTCTTTTTCCTGGATATGTTTGCGGACTACGAGCCGCCTGAGGCGTTGCGTGAAGCGCTCGCCCGGGCGGCCGTTGCTGCTGCGGACATCGATCCGCGTGATCACAGCGTCGAGATGGCTGTTTATTGTCCGCGCTATATTTCCGCTGCGGAGCTGGAACAGGTCGCCGCGCAGCTTCGCACGCTCTACGGCCTGCGCCGACTGGATATCACGGCGACCTTCCCGCCGGAGCAGCTGCACAGCATCCCCGCGGAGGATCTGATGGCACTGTTCGTTGCGGAAAACTCCATGAACCGAAGCATTTTGGCCGGTGCGCAGTGGCAGTGGGAGGATACATGCCTGACTGTCCGCCTGCGTGCCAACGGGGTCGCGCAGGCGCGCGAAGCGTCCGCCGCTGTGTGCAAAACGCTGCGTGAACGCTTCTCCGCTCCGGTGGAGATCCGCATCGAGGCGGGCAATGAATTGCAGGGGCAGGCGCTCTTCGAGGCCATGGACAAGCTCCGCTGCGACATGATCCCCGCATCGCCGGACACACCGCAGGCAAAAAAGCCCGCTGCGACGGGAAATCGGGAGAGTACGGCTTTTTACGGCAAACCCATTCGCGGTACCATCACACCTATGTGCGAGCTGAACCTGGATATGGGCAGCGTGACCGTGGAGGGCGTCGTCTTCAGCGTTGCGCACAAGGAGCTGAAAAAACGAAACGCATGGGTCATCAACTTCGACATGACCGATCATACCGGCTCCATCCGTATCAACCGCTTCATGGAAGCCAATGAGGCAAAGCCGATCCTGGAAAACATCAAGGTCGGCTCCGTGCTCAAGGTGCAGGGCAGAATGGACGTGAACAAATTCGACAGTGAGACGATCCTTCGCCCCTATGCCATGCAGCCGGGCACGATGGCTGCGCGCGTCGATACCGCGCCCGGCGAAAAGCGCGTAGAGCTGCATCTGCATACGACCATGAGCAACATGGATGCGCTGACCGATGTGGGGCAGGCCGTTCGTCAGGCCGCCGCCTGGGGACACCGCGCTATCGCGATCACGGATCACGGCGTTGCACAGGCGTTCCCGGATGCCATGAAGGCCGCCGCCAAGGCAAAAGTGGCGGGCACGGACGAAACGATCAAGATCCTTTACGGCGTAGAGGGCTACTATGTCAACGATGTGGATGACCGCATCGTCGTCCATGGTACG
>CAZIGE010000098.1:0-6017 GCA_964538475.1 uncultured Oscillospiraceae bacterium
CGGGCACAACCGGTCTTGTCCCAGCTCCTAAGACAGATGAAACTGACAAGTTTCTTCAAGGAGATGGCACGTGGGGAAGTCCCTCTATAAAGTGGGGTACTTTCTCTGATTTAAATTAACTTAAGGCTCGTTTGCATGAAAATGTAAACGAGCCTTTTTCTTTTTTTTTTTTTTTTTTTTGTAATTGCGGCCGCCCGTTAAACCGATCTTTTAGCGGACTTCCGCGTGCTTTTGAAAAATGGTAAAAAATATTATATAATATATATAGAAAGTGAGGGATGAATGATGATTCAAGATGATGTGATGCGGTTCCGCCTTATGCTTCAAGATATTTCCAAGCATTATAAACACATTGGCGATAAAGCTATTGATGACTATGTAAGCGACATCGAAGATATTCTAACGGGATGCTGCAATATCAACGATAGGTTTGACGCTATCGCCTGTGGAGCTTTCAAAGAGTGCTATGAGCTTAATGATGACTTTGTTATTAAGTTTGCTAGCGAGTGCAATGAGACTCAGTGCGAGGAAAATTTGATGCTTAATGCGAAAGAGGCTGAAATAGGAGAAATCTTTATGCCGACTTGGTATTGCTACCTTGATTCTCAAGGTCCAGAGTTACTGATGCTTGATGAAGACGCTTCCGATCGGGAATATTACGATTGTGAGCAGCATACTTATGTAGAGAATCCCGACTATACTAGTCAACGCGCAGATTGTATTATCATTCAACCTCGTATTTTAAGAGCCGTAAGTGGTGCATCATACCTTCATCTTCCTCATAACCGCCTGGACTATGACAAGGCTCCTATTGTTGACGCGGAAGGTAATAAGGTTGATTTTGAAATAGCGCGTGATTTCTGGATATCCAGCCAGACTTGGCTACAGGATGTTATAGACGCCTACGGGATTGAGTTCTTCAATCTCTTGGCGCAGTTCTTGCAGGATAATGGCGTGCATGACTTGCACGCTGGTAATATCGGCTATTATGTCAACAAAGAGGATAAGGTTGTACCAGTCATTTTCGATTGTTTGTCTGATAGCTATTAAGAAATTTGCAACAAATAAAAATAAATGATATAATAAATTATAGAAAGTGATAAAGGAGATAAGAGTTATGTATCCGTTTGAGAAGTACCGGTATTATACCACTGGCAACAAGATTATCGCTGTATCTAGTTACGCTGGCAAGACTGTTCGTGGTGTTGCTAAGTGTGCTGAGGGTGATGCTTTCGATATGGAGAAGGGCAAGAAGCTTGCCGCTCTGCGTTGTGCCGAGAAGATTGCTTGGAAGCGATTGAATCGAGCTGTTGACAAGGTAGCTGAAGCTGAAGCAGCGGTAGAAGCGGCTGAGAATCATCTTGATAAGATGGTATATTACCATGGAGATGCGTATACAGAGCTGTGTAATGTTCAGCAGTCTATTGACGAACTGCTTAAGGATATGTAAAGGGGACTAAGTCCCCATACGGTGGAGTGGCCGAGTCTGGTTTATGGCGCTTGTCTTGAAAACAAGAGGCGGATAAAACCGTCCGTGGGTTCGAATCCTACCTCCACCGCCAGGCCCACACAGCAATCCTTTCCGCCTTTAACAAGGCTCCATAAATAATTTTATTATTGCTAATTAAAGAGATTATTAAAGAGGTTAAAGAGGATAGGGTCGAGTAAATAAAATCCTCTTTAACCGCCCCGAATAATGGCCAGTTCGGGGTTTTATGCGGCTGTAGCTCAGTAGGTAGTAGCACTTGCCTTTTAAGCAAGGGGCCGAGAGTTCAAATCTCTCCAGCCGCACCATATGTCTAAGTAGAAGAATTGGCATATTCAGCAGGCTCAAACCCTGCTGTCGAGAGACATTGTGGGTTCGAATCCCACCTTAGACACCATAGCAAAGCAAAAGGAGAAATGAAAATGAAGAAGAAATTTCTGGCTTTAATTGCGGCCGGCGTCCTGGCGATCGGTTTAACTGGTTGCGGCAATCGGCAAATCATTGATACTAACTATACCTTTGATAAGGCTATCATTTCTATGCCCGATGGTACGATTGTCGAGGGCGAAGTCCAGAGTTGGACAGATTGGGAGAACAGCGATACTGTTCAAATAAAGATTAACGATGTCGTCTATTGGACTCATAGTTCTAATGTAGTCTTGATGACTGAGTAAGCGATAAATTGCTTACGGCAAGGTGCCCGAGTGGTTTAAGGGGCCAGCCTGCAAAGCTGTGTATTCGTGAGTTCGAATCTCACCCTTGCCTCCAAATTCCTCTTGCCTAAGAGGACTACAATAAAATCAAAAGGAGATTGATACTATGAATAAGTTGCTTAATGCTATGCAGGAAGTCAATAACTACAAGCTGACCGAGAATGGAGACATTGCTTACAAGTCTACCATGAATGGTCTGATGGATATGTTTGCCCTTGGTGGTTCATATCGTAAGCGTAGTGAGGCTGACTGCATTGTTCTATTTAAGAACGCGCTGGATGAAGATGAGACGCTCGCTCTCAAGTGTCTGTTCTATCTGCGGGACGCGCGCGGAGGTCAGGGGGAGCGTCGTTTCTTCCGTGTCTGCATGAAGTGGCTTGCTAATGAGCGCACTGAGGTCGCCCGCCGCAATCTCAATTATGTGTTCGAGTATGGTCGTTGGGATGACTATTACCTGTTCGTTGGTACCCCCCTTGAAAACGAGATGTTTACATTCCTGAAGCATCAGCTGGCTATTGATGTATCCTGCAAGACTCCCTCTCTGCTGGCGAAGTGGCTCAAGAGTGAAAATACTAGCTCTTTCGAGAGTCGTAACCTTGCTTGTAAGACTCGTACAGCTTTTGGCATGACCCCTAAGCAGTACCGCAAGACTCTTTCTGTTCTGCGTGAGCGCATTCGTGTAGTCGAGCGTCTTATGAGTGAGAATCGTTGGGATGAAATCGAGTTCGATAAGATTCCCTCTAAGGCTGGTATTATTTACCGCAATGCCTTTGCTCGTCGCGATGTAATCAAGGCCAAGTATGAGAAGTTCGCTAAGGATAAGAGCACTAAGGTTAATGCTGGTACTCTCTATCCTTGTGATGTTGTTAACCAGGCACGTCAGGAGTATTACAAAGATATGAATGACCCCACCCGTTTGATGGTCAACAAGTATTGGGATAATCTCACCGATTATTTCAATGATGCTACCTTTGATGGTGTGGCTGTTGTTGATACTTCTGGTTCTATGACCGGTGGCTGGGGATGCCCCAATGGCTCTATCAAGCCTATCGACGTAGCTATTGCTCTCGGTATGTATTGTGGTGAGAAGTGTGGCCCCAACAGTCCTTGGCATGGCAATTATATCACCTTCTCTCGTGAAGCGCGCCTAGTTCCCATCAAGGGCGCAGACTTCGTCGATAAGGTTCGTCGTATTGAAGCGGCTAACCTCTGCGAGAATACCAATATCGAGAGTGTATTTGACCTGATTCTGGCTCTTGCTATCAACCACGAGATTCCTGATGAAGAGATGCCCAAGAACATTATCATTATCTCCGACATGGAGTTTGACCAGGCTCGTGATGGTGGATGGTATGGTCGTACAGATTCTATCAAGTCTGTGATGGAGAAGTGTATGGACAGATATTGCCGTGCCGGTTACTCTCTGCCTCATCTTGTGTTCTGGAATGTTGATGCTCGTAATGATACCATTCCTATGCGAGATAATGGTAACGTGACCTTTGTTTCTGGCTATAGCCCTGTTCTTTTTGAACAGATTATGACTGGGAAGACTGGTTTGGACCTGGTTCTGGAGAAGCTGAGTAGCGAGCGTTACGCTCCCATTCATTAAGTCTTATGGGGAGTGATATTCTCACTCCCCGTGTTATAGATAAAGGAGAATACATATGAATAAGCAAGAGTTTATTAAGAGAGTGATGGCTCTCTCTGAGTATAGTGATAAAGAATTGCAATTATCGAATATTCTCAATTGTGATTGCAGCTTTATTAGTGAGATGCTTAGTGAAATGGGCGATATGCTCATCACTGCGGTTAATCCCAATCTTGAAGGCTTGGCAGAAGATTATTTTTATGAAACTTTCTGGAATAATCTTGGTGAGGCGGATGAAGACGATTGGGATAGCTTTTATGACACTTTGGCTGCGGGCGCCGCAGACCCCGAATATATCAAGAGATATAGTTAAAGGAGAGAAAGTATGATGTAGGAAGGCTGGCTTTGTCCTCGTTGCAAAAAGGTAAATGCTCCTTGGGTTCCCTCTTGTTCTTGCTACGAGGATTCTTCTTTAAATCCTTGGAGAGATTACTACAATCCGACAGGTAAAGAATGGTGGAGAGATGGCCCAACTTGCACAGGAACTCCATCTAATGTGGGTCAAGGATATACAACTTCAACCAATAGTAAAGAGAGCGAGTAATATCGCTCTCTTTTATTTTTGTTATTATATATTATATAATATATATATAGAAAGTTAAGAAAGGAAGTTGATGATTGGTATGTTTAAGATTTGGATTGACGACCTGCGGACGCCGCCCGATGAAACTTGGCACTGGGCTAAAAGTGTTCATGAAGCTAAGCTCCGCTTTATTCAACTCGGTGGATTGAATGAAAAACCCGGCATTGTATCACTTGACCATGACGCTGCTGAATATGCCTTTATGGGTGGTGACTTTATTGAGTTTCTAAAGTGGATTGAGAAGAAATATTATGAAGATAATAAGACTTTTGATAATATTTATTTTCATCTTCATACAGGTAACGCTGTTGGGCGTGAAAATATGAAAGCTATTATCCAGCATAATCATTGGAATAATCTGGAGGATGTTGATTTATTTGAATAATATCTAAAAGAATATAAAAGGGAGGTTAATAATTAAATGGCAACTAAGATTACTAAGCATAGCAAAGAAAGAATTGTTGAGAGAACAGAGGGATGCAATAGTTTTGCAGAGGCAAAGAAGCTTGCAAAACAAGCAAAACGTTGCGGCCAGACGCTTAATGATTTTCAGAGGTATCCGAGATTCTTCTCTTATCTGCAAGCTAAGAAGAATCAGACTAACACCTGTTCAGTTAGAATTTATCGAGGAAATATCTACATCTGGCGAGGCAAAGATACCCTCGTGACTGCGCATCCCATTGCGGAAAGATATATTAAAGAAATGGAAGAAATTGATAAAAATGAGCGAAGTAAATGATTTAACTGGTTAGACATTTGGTGAGCTAACTGTTATATGTAGAGATGGCTCTAATAAAAATGGTAGAGCTATGTGGAAATGTAAATGTTCTTGCGGCAACGAAAAAACTATTGCTGGTTCTCGCCTTATTCAAAAACAAGTGATTTCTTGCGGATGTAAAATGAGAGAAGCCAGTAAACGAAACGGGCGAAATAATAAAAAGGATATTCTTAATCAAAGATTTGGAAAGCTCATAGTTATAGCAGAAACAGAATAGAGAGATAGTGATGGTTCCATTATTTGGGAATGCAAATGTGATTGCGGTAACATACATTACTGTTCTGGGACTTTATTAAGAGCACACGCAGTATAGTCATGTGGTTGCATTAATTATTCAATAGGAGAAAAAAATATTGAGGCACTTCTTAAAAATAATTTTCTCTCTTATAAAAAAGAATATGTAGTTAAAGAACTTCAATATCAAAGATTTGATTTTGCTATATTAGAAAATGGTACTCCTATTCGATTAATTGAATATGATGGGGAGCAACATTTTGGAGAAAGTCGTATTAAAGAATGGGAAGAGAAATGTTCTTTTCAAGAACGTCAAAAACGAGATTAGATGAAAAATGAATGGGCCAAAGAACATAATATCCCTCTCGTAAGAATACCTTATTGGGTAAGAGATAAAATAACTTTGGATATGATATTAAAAGATGAATATTTAGTGTCTAATATTAGAGAAATGGAGGTTATTGATAATGGTTGTGTCACCCAGTGAAGTTCACGATGGTTTAATTATAAAGCGAGTTAGTGAGCATTATATGGAGTCTCTCAATCACTTCTCAGAATCTCGTATTGTAGGTATC
>CAZIGE010000099.1:0-5690 GCA_964538475.1 uncultured Oscillospiraceae bacterium
TGGATCTGCGCCTGCGCAAGGATATGCAAAACGAGCTTAAGCGCATCCAGCAGGCTATGGGGATCACCTTTATTTACGTGACCCACGATCAGGAAGAAGCGCTGTCCATGTCCGATACCGTTGTGGTCATGGACAAGGGACGTATTCAGCAGATCGGTCGACCTGAGGATATTTATAACGAGCCGAAAAATGCCTTTGTTGCGGATTTTATCGGCGAAAGCAACATTCTGGACGGTGTTATGCTGTCGGATTACCGCGTCAAATTCTTCGGCCGCGTGTTCGACTGCGTGGACTCCGGCTTTGCCCCCGCCGAGCCTGTGGATGTGGTCATCCGCCCCGAGGATATCGATATCGTGCCGCAGGAGCAGGGGCACTTGACGGGAACGGTCACTTCGGTGACATTCAAAGGACTCAATTATGATATCATTGTGGATTTCCGCGGCTTTAAGTGGCTGATCCAGACAACGGATTTTCACGGCGTAGGCTCTACCATAGGCATTCGCCTGAACCCGGAGGATATCCACATCATGCACAAGAGCGAGTATTCGGGGCTCTTTGGCGACTACAGCTCGTACTCGGCCGAGTACGATGAGTTGACGGAGGATGCCGAAGATGAAGAAACGTAAATCCGTCCTGCTGAGTGCACCGTATCTGGCATGGATGGTGATATTCACGCTGATCCCGCTGGGTGTGGTGTGCTATTATGCGCTGACCGATCCCAATACCGGTTCGTTCACGCTGGATAATCTGGCGCAGCTCGGCATGTACCTGCCCGTGCTGTGGCAGTCTATTCTCTACAGTCTGATCTCCGCATTCATCTGCCTGCTGCTGGGGTATCCCGTGGCGTATTATATCGCGCACCGCTCTCCTGTCATGCAGAAGCTGCTGTATATGCTGGTGATGCTGCCCATGTGCATGAGCTTCCTGCTGCGGACGCTCGCCTGGGTGGGACTGCTTCAGGACACCGGCATCATCAATACGCTCCTGGCCAAGCTCGGCCTCGCGAAGCTTCCCCTGATCCGAACGGCCGGCGCGGTGGTTTTGGGCATGGTGTACAACTACCTCCCGTATATGATCCTTCCGCTGTATGCGACAATTGTGAAGATCGACGGCCGCCTGATCGAAGCGGCTGAGGATCTCGGCTGCACCCCAACGCAGACCTTCGTCAAGGTCGTGCTCCCGCTTTCCACGCCCGGGATCCTTTCGGGCATTACGATGGTGTTCGTGCCCGCGGTCTCCACCTTCTATATCTCACAAAAGCTGGGCGGCACGGATACCGTCCTGATCGGCGACGTGATCGAGCGGCTGTTCAAGCAGGGCAATAATGCCAACCTTGGCGCGGCGCTGAGTCTGGTGCTGATGATCCTCGTATTCGTCTGCACAGGGATCATGAACCGCTTCGGCGGGGAGCAGGAAGGCGGTGTGATCGTATGAAAAAAGTCAATCGCCTGTTTACCGTGCTGATGTTCCTGTTCCTGTATGCGCCGATGGCCGTGCTGGTCGTGGCCTCCTTTAATACGGGCAAGGATATCACCCGCTTTGAAGGCTTTACCCTGCTGCAATATGTGCGCCTGTTTCAGGATAACAGCCTGCTGAAGCTGCTGGGCAATTCCATTCTGGTGGCGGTGCTTTCCGCCCTCTTGGCGACCGCGTTCGGAACGGTCGCCGCGCTCGGGATCCACTCGTTGTCTCCGCGTCTGCGGCGGGTGGCGCTGATGCTGACGGATATCCCCATGACGAACCCGGATATCGTAACGGGCGTTTCGCTGAGCCTGCTGTTCATCTTTGTCGGCAGTAATCTGCTGGGGCAGAAGGAAAGCCTGACGTTCTGGACGCTGCTGATCGCGCATATCACGTTCAATCTGCCCTACGTTATTTTGAATGTGATGCCGAAACTCAAGCAGATGGACGCATCGCTGACCGATGCAGCCATGGATCTGGGCTGCACACCGCTGCAATCGTTTTTTAAGGTGACGCTTCCCGAGATCGTACCCGGCATTCTGACCGGCGGGATCATGGCCTTTACCATGAGTCTGGATGACTTCGTGATAAGCTATTTTGTAACGGGGCCTGATTTCATCACGCTGCCCGTGGAGATCTACTCCTACACGAAAAAGCCCATCCAGCCCAAGGTCTATGCCATGTTCACCCTGCTGTTCGGGCTGATCTTCGTGCTGATGCTGACGATGAACCTGCTTCAGATCAATGCGGACAAAAAGAAGAAGCAGCAGCGCGTCAAGGTCGAAAGCAGGACCGCACATATCTTCAAGCGCGTCGGCGCGGGAGCTGCGGCGATTTGCCTGCTCGTCGGCTGCGTTGCGCTGATCGGAAATGCGCGCAATCGGACGATCACCCTGAACGTGTATAACTGGGGCATGAACATAGCCGACGGCAGCGACGATACGCTGGATATCATTGCCGCATTTGAGGAAAAGTATCCGCATATCAAGGTCAACTACTCCACATATGATTCCAACGAGGTGCTTTATACCAAGCTCTCCAACGGCGGTATCAGCGTGGACGTGATCATCCCGTCTGATTATATGATCGCCCGCATGATCGAAGAGGATATGCTGCTGGAACTGGATTTCGACAACATTCCCAATTATCGCTATATCGACGATGCCTTCAAAAACACGGCCTATGACCCGGAAAATAAATACTCCGTGCCGTATACCTGGGGGACGGTCGGCATTTTGTATAACACCAAATATGTCGACGAAGCCGACGTGACCGGCTGGGAGCTGCTGTGGAACGAAAAATATGAAGATAAGATCCTCATGTTCGATAACTCCCGCGATGCGTTCGGCATTGCACAGTATCTGCTGGGCTACGACGTGAACACCGAGGATCCGCAGCAGCTACAGGCGTGCGCGCAGAAGCTGGCGCAGCAGAAGCCGCTGGTGCAGCAGTATGTGATGGATCAGATCTACTCAGGTATGCAAAATGAGGAAGCGTGGATCGCCCCGTATTACGCGGGCGACTGCATGATGATGATGCAGGAAAACGAAGATCTGGCGTTCTATCTGCCGGTGGAGCAGGGCTTCAACCTGTTCATCGATGCCATGTGCATACCGAAGGCGTGCCAGGAAAAGGAGGCCGCCGAGCTGTTCATCAATTTCCTGTGTGAGCCGGAGATCTCCGGCGAAAACATGAATTATATTTGCTATGGCTCGCCGATTTCCGCAGCGCGGGAATATATGGAAGATTATCTTGCCGAGAGCACGGTCGTCTACCCGGATGACAGCGTGCTTGCGCACGGAACGAGCTTCAACTTCCTGCAACCCGAGACCTCCCGTCTGGTGGAAAAACTGTTTATGGAAGTGCGCAACAGCCGCTGAACTTCGCTGCCGTCCGATGGCTCACCCCGTCGGACGGCGTTTTCCATGCGCGAAACAGGCGATATCCCGCCGAAATGGGATATCGCCTGTTTATGCATATACAGATCGCCCGGGGCGCGCGGATGCTATGTGCACAGACTGCCTCATTCGACGAGGATAACGCCTTCAGAATGCGGGTCGTCGCGGATGATCTGCTGCACGGCAGGTACGCGGATCGTACCGCGCAGGGGATTTTTGATGCTCAGGATCGGCTCTGTCAGGGTAGCCTCCACATCGGATTTTTCGAAGGCAAGATCGGTTTCGAGCATGCGGCAATCGATCAGGCGCAGGTTTTTACAATAGCACAGCGGCTGCGTGCCGATGATGGTGCAATTTTCAAAGGTGACATTTTCACAGTACCACGCAAGATACTCGCCTTTGACGATGCTGTTGCGCACCGTGACGTTTTTCGCGTGCCAGAAAGCATCTTTCGTGTCGAAATCGCAGTGGTCGAAGACCGAGTCGTGAATGTACTGGAATGAATACTTCCCCTTCAGCTGCACATGCTCAAAGTGCAATTGCGCACCTTCGAACATAAAGTACTCTCCCGTGACATGCACGTCCTCCATCGTGACCCGACGGGAACGCCAGCCGAATTCGGGGGAGATCACATCGCAGTGGGTCAGCCGCGCGTTTTCGCATTCGCGCAGCGCCTTGATGCCGTGCAGCTGCGAATCGGAGATCGTCACATCCTCGCTGTACCACAACGCCGCGCGACAGCCCTGCGTCATAACGCAGCGCTCGATATGAACACCGCAGTCGTGCCAGAAGGGGTAGCGAAGGTTAAAATAGCAATCCTCCGCGCGGATATTGCGGCATTCCTTGTATGCGCTTTCGCCGTCCGCAGGGCCGTCGAAACGGCAATTCCGCGTCAGCGTGTCGGTCGATGCATAAAGCGCCCGTTCTTCGTCAAATGTCCGATTTTCCAGGATAGTCATGTTCAGTCCTCCGCTTTCATCCTCAGTTTTCTGTATTATACCGCAAATTTACGCATCTGTCCAGCGCTTTCCGCAGGAAAAACGGCAAAAGCCGCCGCACAGTTGACAGGACACCCCGTTGCGACTATAATATCTGCATAACTTATTCGGACAGGCACGGGAGGAGCGGAAGAAAATGAATGTGCAGTTTTCCCGCACGGAGGCGCTGCTCGGCAGCGCGGCGATGGAAACATTGAAAAAAAGTCGCGTGGCCGTTTTCGGCGTAGGCGGTGTGGGCGGATATACCGTGGAGGCACTGGTGCGCAGCGGGATCGGCCGCATCGCACTGATCGACCCCGATACGATCAGCCTCAGCAATATCAACCGCCAGCTCTATGCGACACATGCAACGCTCTCCATGCCCAAGATCGAGGCGGCAAGGCAGCGCATTCTGGATATCGATCCGACGGTGACGGTGGAGCTGTATCCATGTTTTTACACACCGGAAACCGCCGACAGTATTGATCTTTCCGCGTTTGATTATGTGGTCGATGCGATTGATACCGTGTCGGGAAAACTCTGCCTGGCCGAGCGCGCTTATGCGCTGGGCGTTCCGATCGTCAGCTGTATGGGCGCGGGAAATAAGCTGGACGGTACGGCGTTCCGCGTCGCGGATATCAACGAGACATCCGTCTGCCCGCTGGCGAGGGTCATGCGAAAAGAGCTGAAAAAGCGGGGGATTCCCCGCTTGAAGGTCGTGTATTCCACGGAACAGGCGCGCAAGCCCGTCGGAACGCAGGAGGAAGCCGCGGCACTCGGAAAGCGCCAGATCCCGGGCAGCACCTCTTATATCCCCGCGATCGCGGGGCTGTTGCTGGCAGGGGAGGTCATTCGGGATCTGACAAATTGCCGATGATCGTCGCGCCCGCCGGAACGCAGGCCGTGACAAAGGCATTCGCGCCGATGGTCGCACCTGCGCCGATCACCGTGTTGCCGCCCAGAACAGAAGCATTGGCATAGCGTGAAGTCGCTCTTTCTTCCTTCCATCGGCTAACACCTCCTTCGTAAATTCGGTGTAGGCTTTTGACACCGTGCTGTTTGGTTCATAGGCGTAAATGCTTTTGCCTTTGGAACTGACTTCGGCGGCTTTTACCGCTATGGGAATAGAAGTTCGATACATATTGATAGCGTTGCCGAAGTTCGTTCTGAGTGCATCCACCGTACTTTTGGCAAGATTGGTGCGGTTATCTACCAAAGTTAAAAGAATACCGTCGATTTTCAAATTGCGGTTGGTATGCCTTTTGACCTTAGAGATTGTCTGCAAAAGCTGTGTCATTCCTTTCGCCGGAAGATACTGAGCCTGAACGGGAATGATAACGCTGTCTGCGGCTGT
>CAZIGE010000100.1:0-5680 GCA_964538475.1 uncultured Oscillospiraceae bacterium
ACTACAACGAGGCTATGGAGCGATACGGCTCCGATAAGCACGATCTGAGCATCGCTCTGGAAATTCGGGATATCACCGAGGCAGTGCAGGGCTGCGGCTTCGGCCCGTTTGAAAACGCAACGGTCAAGGCCGTCGCGGTGCACGATTTCACGCAGGCCAGAAAATGGATCGACAAGCTGCTGGCCGATGTGGAAGTGCAGACCGGGAACAAGGCATGCTGGTTCAAGGTGGACGAGAACGGCGAGCTGACCGGCGGCATTTCCAAATTCCTCGGCAACTGCAAGGACGCGCTCGTGCAGACGCTGGAGCTGAAGCCCGGCTCGTTCGTGTGCATGGCGGCCGGGAAGAGATCCGCCGCGCAGAAGACTGCGGGCGTGATCCGCACGATGCTGGGCAAACGCGTGCCCGGCCATTTCGACGAGGAGCAGTACGCGATGTGCTGGATCGTGGATTTCCCGATGTACGAGCTCGGCGAAGAATCCGGCGAGCTGGAATTCTGCCACAACCCGTTCTCCATGCCGCAGGGCGGTATGCAGGCGCTGCTGGACGCGCAGGGCGACACCGAAAAGCTGCTGGCGATCCATGCCGATCAGTATGATCTGGTCATTAACGGATACGAGTCGGCTTCGGGTGCCGTGCGCAACCACGATCCCGAGATCATGGTCAAGGCGTTTGAGATGGTCGGTCTGGGCGAAGCGGACGTGAAGGCGAAATTTCCCGCCATGTACAATGCTTTCACTTACGGCGCCCCCCCGCATGCAGGTGCCGCCCCCGGCGTTGACCGCCTTATCATGCTGCTGACGGGCGAGGAAAGCATCCGCGAGGTCATCACTTTCCCCATGAATAAAAACGCGCAGGATCTGATGATGGATGCACCGACGACAGTCTCCCAAAAACAGCTGGACGATGTGCATATCCGCATCAACGAGAGCCACCTGCAATGATAAACCCTCTTATGCCGCAGATGCGTATGCACCTGCGGCATTTTCCCGCGGGAAATTTTTTGAAAAAAGGGCAAGAAGCGTTGCATCTTTTGCCTGAATTTGATAGAATAACAAAAATATACGAAAAAGGGGGTGCGGCCATGGAATTTCGGCGGCAGGACTATATCGCGGTATTTGACTCCGGCCTGGGCGGGCTGAGCGTTTTGCAGCATCTGCTGCGGCTCATGCCGAACGAACGCTACATTTATTACGGAGACTGCGCCAACGCGCCCTACGGCAGCCGCCCCACGCAGCAGGTGCGCGAGCTGACGATGGCTGCGATCGCCCGACTGCTGGAGCGATATCCGATCAAGGCACTGGTGGTCGCCTGCAACACGGCAACGGCGGCGGCCATCGGGCAGCTGCGCGCGCAGTATCCGAACCTGATCGTCATCGGCATAGAGCCCGCACTGAAGCTGGCGGCGGATCGCTATCCCGGCGGCAGCATCGGCGTGATGGCCACCCGTGTGACGCTGCACGAGGAAAAATTCCGCGCCCTGCGGGAGCGGTTCGCGGCACAGTGCCGTGTATATTCGATCGAAGCACCGGGGCTGGTGGAGCTGGTGGAACGCGGGGAGGAAAATTCCCCGCAGGCGAAGCACTTGCTGCGGCAGGTGCTGCATCCTTATATCGGAAAGCTGGATGCGCTGGTTTTGGGCTGCACACATTTCCCACTCGCGGCGGCGGCCGTCCGCGAGGTGCTCGGAACACACACCGAGCTGCTCGACGGCGGCGACGGCACGGCACGGGAGACGCGGCGGCGGCTGGAAGCGGCACAGCTGACGGCAGACGCACAACAGGAAGGACTGCTTCTGCTGGAAAGCAGCGGCGAGGAAGAGAAATTTCGGGAACTGGCGCATAAACTGCTGAACGGATAAGAGGAGGACACAATGCAAAAGGATGTTTTGGTGATCGGGATCGCCGGAGGGACCGGCAGCGGGAAAACGACGCTGATGAAGCGTCTGGTGGAACGGTTTGCGGATGTCGTCAGTGTGATCAGCCATGATAATTACTATCGGCGGCTGGATCATCTGACGATGGAGGAACGCTGTAAGGTCAACTACGACGAGCCGCAGTCGCTGGAGACCGACCTGATGGTGCAGCATCTGACGAAGCTGCGCAACGGCGAGGCGGTGGACTGCCCGATGTACGACTTTTCGGTACATAACCGCAGCGACGAGACGATCCATATCGAGCCGCGGCGCGTCATCATCGTAGAGGGGATCCTGATCTTCGAAAACAAACAGCTGCGTGACCTGATGGACATTCGAATCTATGTGGATACGGATGCGGACGTGCGCCTGTGCCGCCGCATTCGGCGCGACGTGAACAAGCGCGGCAGAACGCTCGACTCCGTGCTGCAGCAGTATCAGGAAACCGTCAAGCCCATGCACGAGAAATATGTCGAGCCCACCAAGAAATATGCCAATATCGTCGTTCCCGAGGGCGGAAAAAATGCGGTCGCATTGGACATGATAATGGGACACATCCAGCGCCATCTGGACTGCGGGGAGAGCACATGCCATACGAGAGCCTGATCTTCGATATCGACGGAACGCTGTGGGACTCCACGGCACTGGTTGCCGAGGGGTATAACCGGCAGCTGCGCGCGGAGGGGTATGCCTCGCTGTGCGTGACGCGGGAGGATCTGCTGAAGCTGTTCGGGCGAACCATGACCGCCATCGCCGACGCGATGCTCGCGCCCGTGCCCGCGCCGGAGCGCTATGCGCTGATGGACCGCTGCGGCGATGCGGAGCTGGCGTATCTTTGGGAGAACGAATGTCGCGTATTTTATCCCGATGTCAGGCAGACGCTGGAAACGCTGGCGAAAAAATACCGCCTGTTCATCGTGACCAATGCGCAGAAGGGGTATCCGCAGGTATGCATGGAAAAAATGGGTGCGGCGCACCTGTTTTCCGGCAGCCTGACCTTCGGAGATACGGGGCTGGAAAAAGGGGAGACGATCCGACTGCTGATGCGGCAGCATCGGATCGAAAGCGCCGTGTATATTGGCGATACACAGGGGGATTATCTGGCGGCAACGGCGGCGGGGCTACCCTTTATCTGGGCGAGCTACGGCTTCGGTACACCGCACGACTGCGCGGCGCGCATCGACAGATTTTCCCAGCTCACGGAGATCCTGTAAGTATGAAAAAGAAAATGGAAATGAATTCTCAGTGCCTTTTGTGCCATCTGGAGCGCAATGTGGAACTTGCGCGCACACTGGGCGACGAGGAAAAAACGACCGCCTTCGCAAAGGAACTGATGAAGCTGTACCTGTCTGCGCCGAAAGGGGCTACGTCGCCTTATTTCGCGGCGGGGACGGAGCAGCTGCTGCGGCAGCTTTACGATGTGGAGGAAGACCGATACCGCGCGG
Organism: uncultured Oscillospiraceae bacterium; assembly: GCA_964538475.1. GTDB lineage: Bacteria > Bacillota > Clostridia > Oscillospirales > Oscillospiraceae > Faecousia. The sequence continues at coordinate 3,361 of CAZIGE010000100.1, forward strand.
AGAAGGCGGCATCCAACCGCTTCGTGACGGAGCGGATGGATATGCTGCGGGACTGCGTGACAGCGCAGGACGATCCCGTCCTTGCGGGACTGAAATTCGCTGTTTTGGGCAATTATATCGATTTTTCCGCGCTGCGGGGGAACGTGTCGTTCGAGACGCTGGATCGGATGCTGCGTTCGGCACTGGAAATGGAGCTGGACGAGGCATGCTATCGCAGGCTGCGCCACGAGCTGCGGCAGGGGAAGCGGCTTTTGTACGTGACGGACAATGCCGGTGAGATCGGCTTTGACCGTATCTGCGCGGAGCAGATCGCGGCGGAATTCCCCGATTTGCAGATCACGTTCTGCGTGCGCGGCGGCCCTGCCATGAACGATGCGACACGGGAGGATGCGCAGGCCGTCGGCATCCCGTTCCCTGTGATCGACAACGGCACCTGCGTGCCCGGCACGCCACTGGACAGCGTGAACGAGGAAACGCGGCGCGCCTTTGAACAGGCGGATGTGATCCTGGCCAAGGGAATGGGCAATGTCGAGACGCTTTACGGCTGCGGCTATAACGTATACTATGCGTTTCTGGTCAAGTGCGAACGGTTCGTCACCGCGTTCGGGCGTGCGTTGATGACGCCCATGCTGGTCGGCGAGCGGGAATGAAACGAAGCCCCGGACGACATGCAACAGCGGTTGCGTGCCGTCCGGGGCTGTTTTTGACTTTTGAGGTCGTGTTACAGTGCGGAGAAGCCGAAGGAATTGACCAGCGCGTCCAATTTGACGCCCTGCTTGCAGTAGGGGCATTCACGGTAATCGTAGCTGGCGTAATCGGGCAGATCCTGAATGGAGTAAACGGAGCGCACCGGGTAGCCCTCTACCTCGTCCACGGCGCGGTAAATGGATGCCACGCCCGCCACATGGCCGCCGTAGTAGCGGATGGCCTCGATGCTGCGCTTGGCGGTAAAGCCGGTCGTTACGGAGGCCATCAAAACGAGCACATGCTTGCCGCGGATCATGGGCTGCACGTTGTCGCGGAAGATCATCTGGGAGGCAGCGCTGTATTCCGGCTCCAGAACGTAAATGGTCTGGTGGGCATTGATCGTGCCGAATCCGCTCTTGGTCAGTTCCTCGGCTACGCAGGTGCCGAGGACGGCCGTACCGTCCAGACACAGTATGGTATCCACCGGCGTATCGTTGATGAAATGCGAGACCAGCTGATACGCGGTGTCTTTTGCCTCGTTCAGGCGCGTCTTCTGAAAGGTGATGTCCACATAGTAATTGATGTGGCTGTGGTTGGTGGCAAAATGGCCTCTGGCGATGCGCAGGGGGACATTGCCGTGACGGCGGGACAGATTGGTCAGTTCGATCATAAGCGCTTCCTCCTGAAAATAAAGGCGTTTTTCGGTTCCGGCAACAGCGTTTTCTGCCGGACATCCGAAAAACGCTTTCTTTTATTGTACAACAGGAGCGGTCGTTTGCGCAAGAAAAAAAGAAGCGCGATCTTGCCAAAATTGGCGGGTCAAAGTTGTGCAGTTTGCCTCATTCGAAGCAGCGGGGCAAAATGCAGGAACTGCTTGCGGATCGGTTCGCACATCTGCGTGCGTGCGATGTCGTAGGCTTCGTCGATCGTCACCCACCTGGCATCGACCGTTTCACCGGGCTGCAAAATGATCTGCTCGACAGGCGTTTGGCGGCAGAGGAAATAGTGGTCAAAGAAAAACTGCTCGCTTTGCGTTGAACCGACGAATTCGAATTCCTCTTCCCCGGCGGAGATCCCCGTTTCTTCAAACAGTTCCCGCCGAATGGCACGGCGCGAAGTTTCTCCCGCCTGTGCCGCGCCGCCGGAGTTTTCCCAGGTGCCGGGATAGCTTTTCTGCGGGGCACGCTGCGTCAGAAGGATGTTGCCGCGCCCGTCGTACACCCAGACGCATACGGCAAGCCCGTATTCTCCCGCGGAGAAGGCCTCGCCGCGCCGAAGGCGGCGACCGGTCGGGTTGCGGTTTGCGTCGTATACATCGTTCCATTCCATAAGACACATCTCCTTTGCGGGGTGCATAAAAAAGAAAATCCGGGAAAAATCCCGGCAAATCCAAAAAAACGATTGACAAGCGGACAAGGATGTAGTACAATGGAGCTCCATAGTGTGGTATTATGCCGCTTTACGGCCATTCTCATCCAACGCGAACATAATACCACAGGAGCGGACGGATGTCAAGAGCAAAGTTTTTCAAAACAGACAACCGCACCGTGCGTATCATTTTTTCAAAAACACACAATTCGAAAGAAAGGCTGTGATGATCCATATGGCAATGGTCAAGGACGTAAAGTTCGGC
>CAZIGE010000101.1:0-5574 GCA_964538475.1 uncultured Oscillospiraceae bacterium
CCTGCGCGCGGTCGCCGCGGAAGTTGAACAGGATCACGCTGTCGCCGTTGGCGATCGTGGCAACGGGCTTGCCGTCTCTGGCCACGACGAAGGCGGGCAGATCCTGATCGATGCACCCAAGCTCGGCACGGTATGCTTCGATGGCCTGTGCGGCGGAGTCGAAGCGGCGACCGATCCCCTGCACATGGGTGCGCCAGCCCAGTTCGACCATCGACCAGTTGGCCTCGTAACGGTCCATCGTCACCTGCATACGGCCGCCGCCGGAGGCAATGGCATAGTCACAGCCGTCCGTGCACAGCTCGTGCAGAACGTCTTCCAGCTGCGCCACATATTCCGGTGCGGAGGTGGCGGGCACATCGCGTCCGTCCAGCAGGATGTGGCAATACGCGCGCCGAACGCCCTGCGCGTGCGCCTGCCGCAGCAGGGCGAGCAGATGCGAGATGTTGGAGTGTACATTGCCGTCGGAGAGCAGGCCGATGAAGTGCAGCGCCTTATGCTGTGCGTTTTCGATCAGATCGTTCCATGTCTCGGAGCGGTAGAGACTGCCGCTTTCGATGCTTTCTTCCACCAGTTTCGCGCCCTGTGCGTAGATCTGGCCGCATCCGAGGGCATTGTGCCCGACTTCGGAGTTGCCCATATCATCGTCTCCGGGCAGGCCGACGGCGGTGCCGTGCGCTTTCAGGTAAGTATGCGGGCAGGTTTCAAGCAGATGATCCAGCGTGGGGGTTTTTGCAACGGCCACGGCATCGCCGCTGCCGCCGTCGCCCTTGCCGACACCGTCCATGATAACGAGAACAACAGGTTTTTCCATATCGTAAATTCCTCCAAAACGAGAAAGCTCCGAAAAGCTTCTTAAAAATTGCATAATTCAAGCCGTACTATTTTACATCATTTTTCGGAAAGATACAAGCATTTTTTGAAACTTTTTCGAAATGCGCGAAAAAAGTACCCGGATGTCCGCCCAATTTGGGGCGGATATCCGGGTACGGGGAGATGTTTTCGGCTTGTGGGATCAGTTCCATGTACCGTCTGCCTGACGAAACAGCCGCTCGATCCGCTCCCGCAGCGCTCTGTATTCCGGCGTGTCGGATGCAGCGGGGCGGGCGAACTGCTCTGCGGAGGCCGCCTGCGCATCTTTCAGCGTTTGCAGGTCGACGGAAAGGTCGGCGACCCGAAAAACGGGCAGACCCGATTGCCGCCGCCCGAAAAAGTCACCGGGGCCGCGCTGCGCAAGATCCGCCTCGGCGATCTTGAAGCCGTCGCAGGTCTTCGTAAACGCCTTCAGCCGTTGCAGAGTCTCCGCATTTCGGTTTTGCGTGGTCAGGATGCAGTAGCTTTTGCTGCTCCCGCGCCCGACGCGGCCGCGCAGCTGGTGCAGCTGAGAAAGGCCGAAACGGTCTGCGTCTTCTATGACCATCAGCGTTGCGTTCGGAACATCCACGCCGACCTCGATGACCGTAGTTGCGACCAGGATGTCCGCTTCTCCGCGGGCAAACGAAAGCATGGTCCGCTCCTTATCCGCGCCCTTCATCTGCCCATGCAGCAGGCAGATGCGCAGATCGGGGAAAACGGCATTTTGCAGCGTTTCCGCCCACAGCTCGGCGGATTTCAGGTTCAGCTCCTCATTATGCTCGACTGCGGGGCAGACAACGAAGCACTGGTGCCCCGCCTGCACCTGCTTGCGCAGGAATGCGTTGATGCGCGGGCGATACGACTCGCCGACCAGAAAGGTATCCACCGTTTCGCGCCCCGGGGGCAGTTCGTCCAGCACGGAAATATCCAGATCACCGTACAGGATCAGCGCAAGCGTGCGCGGGATGGGCGTCGCGGACATCACGAGCAGATGCGGGTCTGCGCCCTTGGCCGCCAGACGTGCGCGCTGCGCAACGCCGAAGCGATGCTGTTCGTCCGCGATAACGAGCCCGAGATCGCGGAAGACCGTCGTCTCGGACAACAGTGCGTGCGTTCCGACGACGAGATCGACACGGCCGTCGGCGATCGCAGCGCGGATGTCGCGCTTTTCCGCCTCTTTTTGCGAACCGGTCAGAAGCCCCACACGCACGCCGAGCGGCGACAGCAGGCGCGACAGGGAGTCGAAGTGCTGCTGCGCCAGGATCTCCGTGGGCACCATCAGGGCGGTCTGCTTTCGATTTTGCGCGGCGCAGCAGATCGCCGCTGCGGCCACCGCGGTCTTTCCGCTGCCCACGTCGCCCTGCAACAGACGCTGCATGGGCGTATCGCGGCCGAGATCGGCGAGGATCTCGCCGATGGCACGCGTCTGCGCCCCTGTCGGGCGGAAGGGGAGCGCGGCATAAAACGCGCGCAGATCCTGCTTTTCGAGCGGGCAGGTGCGGTGCGCGGCTCTTGCGGCGCGCATCATCGAAAGCCCGGCCGAGAAAACGAAAAATTCTTCGAAGATCAGGCGCTTTTTGGCCTGCTCTGCCTCGGCCATGGAGCTTGGCTCGTGGATGGCAAAGTAAGCGCGCTCTGCCGGCAAAATGCCGTATTGCCGACGCACGGCCTCCGGCAGGATCTCCGGCGGCGGGTCGCACACGGCGAGCGCCTGCCGCACCGCGCCCCACACGGCGGCGTTGGACAGCCCCGCGGTCAGCGGATAAACGGGCAGGATGCGCCGCGTGGATACAGGCGGCGATGCGGTGCTTTCAAAGGCGGGGTTCGTCATGCCGTAGCCGATGTAATCGCCGCTGAGCGTGCCGTAGAAATAGTATTCTTCGCCGTAATGCAGCTGCTCGGCGGCATAACGGCTGTTGAAAAAGGTCAGGTTCAGCCGCGCGGTCGAATCGGCGACCTGCACTTTGGTCAGATCCAGCCCCTTGCGGATATGGTTGACGCGCGGATGCATCATAACGACCGCCTTGAAACAGGCGGGCTTCCCGACCTCCAGACGGTCGATAGGGACACTTTGCGTGCGATCCTCGTAGCTGCGCGGAAAGTGGCAGAGCAGGTCGTGCAGCGTGTGGATATGCAAATTGGCAAACTGCGCCGCCCGAACGGAGCCGATGCCTTTTAATATGGTGATGGGGTCGGACAGCTTAGCCATGTGGGGACCTCCTCGATCGCGGCGGGATGGGTACGGATACAGTGTAGCACGAAAATGCGAAAAATTCAAATGCCGTCGTGCGAAAATGAAAAAACTCCCTCCGAAAAAATCGGGAGGGAGATATTTTCAGACAAATCAGACCATCGCGTTCAGCTTCAGGGTCATGCTGCTCTTCTTGCGTGCTGCATTGTTCTTGTGCAGCAGGCCCTTGTTCACCGCCTGGTCAACGGCCTTCACGGCGATCGGATAGGCAGCTTCCACAGCGGCCTTGTCACCGGACAGCACAGCGGCATCATACTTCTTCAGAGCGGTCTTCAGAGCAGACTTGTCAGACTTGTTCTTCTCATAAGCGATCTTGGAACGGATAACATCCTTCTTAGAGGACTTAATGTTGGGCATTTTGATTACACCTCCTGTTCTGCAAACGTTCATACAGTTCCACATTATAGCGCCCTTTGCTTGCAAAATCAATCCCCAAATTAAAAAAATTCAAAAAATCGGGAAAAAATATGTCGCAAATGCGCGCAGGCGTGCCGCAGCGGAACGATCTGCCCTGTCAAGTGCTTTTTTTCGGGGGCGCGGGGGCGGCGTTGGTGAAAAAGTCACGGCGGGAAAAAGTGAGAAAAATGTCGAAGCATGACGGGAAATGTTATGTTAACGGAAAATGCATAATCCGCATACGCATCGCTGTGGAAAACCCCTGTGGACAACTCTGTGGAAAATGTGGAAAAGTTCGGTTTTTCCACAGAGAAATCCGCACTTGCCGAATGCGGCGGGGCGTTTCCTTTCGGATAATTTTTTGCATATTCGCGGGCATAACGGGTTATGCCATGTGTTACGTTACCGTGAGAAAACGGAAACAGAAAGATGATTTTTCCCGGAAAAGTTTGCAAAACGGAGAACGGGGCGATTTTTGCGCGACGGCACCCGACTGCCGTTCGAAAAAATTTGTGAAAAACAGCCAAAGCAGTGCGGGTATCATCTGCCGCGCAGCGGAAATAATGGAAGCAGATAAAAAATCAGGAGGACGAGTATGCCCGGAAAGGTTGAAATCTGCGGCGTGAACACCGCTAAGCTGAAGACCCTGACCTCGGCACAAATGGACGAGCTGCTGCGCTGTGCCAAAAACGGCGACGAGCAGGCGCGACAAACTCTGATCGAAGGGAACCTGCGCCTGGTGCTGAGCGTGATTCAGCGCTTTGACAAGCGCGGAGAAAGCCCGGATGATCTGTTTCAGGTCGGCTGCATCGGCCTGATGAAGGCCATCGCCAACTTCGATCCCGACAAGCAGCTGCGCTTTTCCACCTACGGCGTTCCGATGATCGCGGGCGAGGTGCGGCGCTACCTGCGCGACAACAGCGTCATCCGCGTGTCGCGTTCGGTTCGGGATATGGCGTATCGCGTGTTGCAATGCAAGGAGGCTATGACGCTGCGCATGGATCGCGAACCGACCATGGAGGAGATCGCGCGGGAGCTGGAGCTTTCCCGCGAGGAAGTGGCGCAGGCGCTGGATGCCGTCTGCGCGCCGCTGAGCCTGTATGACCCCGTTTACTCGGACGGTTCGGACGCGTTGACCGTGATGGATCAGGTACGCGACACGAAAAACACGGAGGCGCAATGGATGGAGCATATCGCCCTGCGCAATGCGTATGCGGGGCTCGGGCGGCGGGAAAAGCAGATCCTGTCCATGCGCTTTTACGACGGCAAGACACAGACCGAAGTCGCGGGGCGTCTGGGGATCTCTCAGGCGCAGGTATCCCGCCTGGAAAAGGGCGCGATCTGCGCCATGCGCAAAAGCATCGGCGTTTCCTGAACGGGCGGGCGGCATATCGCGGCGCGCGGCGGCATAGACTTGCAAAAAAGCCGGGAGGGGAGAGCAATGGCGTGTCGTTTCGCGGAGCTTCGCTGCAAAGAGGTGATCTGCATCGCAGATGGACGGCGACTGGGCTTTGTATCGGATGTGGAGGTGGAGATCCCGCAGGGAAACGTATGCGCGCTGATCGTCCCGGGGCCGTGCCGCATTCTCGGCCTGTTCGGCCGCAGGGACGATTATCGGATCCCATGGGGCTGCATCCGCCGGGTCGGGCCGGATATCATTCTGGCGGATGTGAAGCCGGAGGAGTGCTGCTTTCCGCGCCGCCGCGAGGGCGGCCTGTTCTGAAAAGAGCCGCTGCCGCGCGGCCGTTGGCGCATCGGCAAAAACATGCCGCCTTTGGAATATTTTTGAATTTTTTCGGAAATAATGCTTGCAAAATGGACTCCCATGCCGTATAATAACCCGGCATGGGCTTTTCCATGACATTATTTTACACCACACACCCGGGGATCATAGGCCCAGGTTCCCGCCATGGGCGGGCGTATGAGATGATCGGGGTGGAGGAACAAACAAAAGGAGAACAAAACAATGGCTGTCGTATCAATGAAACAACTGCTGGAAGCCGGCGTGCACTTCGGTCACCAGACCCGCCGCTGGAACCCCAAAATGGCCCCCTACATCTACACCGAGCGTAACG
>CAZIGE010000102.1:0-5501 GCA_964538475.1 uncultured Oscillospiraceae bacterium
TTCCTGATCCATGAAGTAATAGAGGTTGCCGTCGTTATAGCTATACTCCATCTTCTTGCGCTCTACATAAGCGGTGGGGAACTTAGCCGAAGGGTTCAGGGAAGTTTCGGTCACGCCGCCGGTGATGACATTGCGCATCTTTACGCGGACAAAAGCGGCACCCTTGCCGGGCTTGACATGCTGAAACTCGATGACCTGCATGACCTTGCCGTCCATTTCAAAGGTAATGCCGTTTCTGATATCGCCTGCTGAAATCATAGTAATATCCTCCTGATGTATTCCCGCAAAGGGGAATGATATATTTTTTCTTTAACTTTGTTATTTTAACCTAATATGTGCCGATTTGCAAGAGGCAAACCGCAGTTTTTTCAAAGAATAATGAGATTTTTCGGGCTGGATGTAATATTTTCGCAGCCGTCCTCGCGGAAAATGACGACATCCTCGATGCGCACGCCGAATTTTCCGGGCAGATAGATCCCCGGCTCGGCCGAGCAGACCGCGCAGGCGGGGATGGGATCGGCATTGCGGCCGTGCAGGCCGGGAGCCTCATGGATCTCAAGGCCGAGGCTGTGACCATAGCTGTGGCTGAAATAGTCGCCGTAGCCGGCATCGGCGATCACCTTACGGGCAACGCCATCGATCTCTTTTCCGCTGACACCTGCGCGGGAAGCCGCGATCCCGGCAAGCTGCGCGCGCAGCACGGTCTGATAAACGGTTTCCATTTCCTCGGTCACGGAGCCGACCGCCACGGTGCGGGTCATATCCGAGCAGTAGCCGTAATACAGTACGCCAAAGTCCATGGTGATGAAATCGCCGTTTTGGATCTTTCTCTCCCCCGCGACACCATGCGGCATGCTGGTATTCGGCCCGGATACCACGATCGGGTCAAAGGACAGCCCGTGCGCGCCGTTTTTGTACATGCAGTAGATCAGCTCCGCCTGAAGTTCCAGCTCGGTCATGCCCACGCGGATGCGCCCGAGCACCTCGGAAAATGCGCGGTCGGCGATCTGCTGCGCCTTGCGCATCAGATCGAGCTCCCATTCTTCCTTTGCCCCGCGGAAGCCATTGATCTTCCCGGAAAACGGAACGAGGCGTACGTGAAGCGAATTTTCATACATTTTGAATTCCGAGACAGTAAGATAATCCTCTTCAAATCCGAGCGTCGTGATGCCGAAGTCGGCGATGGCATCGTTGATGCGGGCGCTGTAACCGTGTCCGGCCACATCCAGCACCTCAAAGCCCCGAATGTTCGCCTGCGCCGACTCGATATAGCGTGAATCCGTAAAGTAGCGGCAGCCCTTTGCCGAAACGATCGCGAGTCCCTCCGCAATATCGAATTCCGCACCGTAATGGCGGCTGTAGCGGGATGTCAGCAGCAGGCCGTCGACTTCGCCATTGAGCAGCGACAGGTATTTTTCCATGTTTTTCATAACCGTACTCTCCTTTTTCTTGCAGCAAAAATAAACGGCAATTCCAGCACATGACGTGCCTTCAGCCAGAAATTATGATTATCGATGGCGCGCACGAGGATGGCCGTCACACCGCAAAGATTTGCACCCAGCGTGTCGGTGTAGATCTGATCGCCGACCAGCGCGGCGCACTGCGCGGGAACGCGAAACTGCGCCAGGCAGGAGCGGATACCGCTTGAAAACGGTTTTCTCGCATGGGTGATGCAGGCGATCCCGTACCGTTCGCAGAAGCGCCTAACGCGTTCCTTTTTGGAATTGGAGACGACACAGATGCGAATATCGGACGCAGCCATGCTTTGCAGCCAGTTTTCCATTTTGTGCGTGGGGACATCGGTCGTATACGGCACGATGGTATTGTCAAAATCCAGCATCAGCAGACGGATCTGCCGCGCTGCGAGGAATTCGGGGGTCAGCTCCGTCAATTCGGAAACGATGATTCGTGGCAGCAAAGATACAGACATAAATCCTCCCGCTCATGCATAAAATCGGAAGTATTATAGCACAGAACGGAGCGTTTGTCCATGCCAAATCCGTTATATCTAGCCATGACATCCGCAGAATTTTTCGCCTGCGAGCAAAAGCCCGCCCATATCGCATGGATGGCCTGCCATTTTTCGCCCTACGGGACGGGGCTGTCCGATCTGCCGCGTACGCTGCCTGCGCAGAGCCTGCTGATCGTCAACGATCGCATCGAGCCGCACTGCCATGATCCCGCACAGATCGCGCAGCAGCTGCTGGCATGTACGCGGGAGCTGTCCTGCGCGGGCGTGCTGCTGGATTTCCAGCGCAGCGGCGATCCGCTGACACAGGCGGTCGTAAACGCCGTATGCGATGCACTCTCCTGCCCCGTTGCCGCAACGCAGGCGTACGCCATGCAACGCCCCTGCGCGGTCTTCCTTCCGCCGCCTCCGCCCTCGGTAACGCTTTCGGCGTATTTTTCCGAATGGAGCGGGCGTGAGCTCTGGCTGGAGGCCGCCGCCGATCGCGAGACGCTGTGCCTGACTGAAAACGGCTGCACCACCGCCTCCGACACATTGAAGGAGATCTGCACGCCGATCCATCGAGACAGCACCCTTATGTGCCATTACCGCTTTCAAACGGGCACCGACAGCGCGACCTTTTTGCTCTACCGTACGGCTGACGATCTGCACGAACTGCTGCGCGCGGCCGAGCCGTTCGGCGTATCGTGTGCGGTGGGTCTGTGGCAGGCGCTTCACGCAAGTGTCTGAGTGAAGACAGTTCTTTCCGCATACGATCGGACAACGAGCTTAACCGACAGGAAAGTTTTGTTTCCGAATGCGCGATTGCAATTTTCCTCCCTTGCTGCTACAATAAGACCACAAAGGCCTTTAATACTATTCGGGAGGAAAACCTATGGACCTTGGAAAAACGATTTTGGAACTGCGCAAAAAGAAAAACGTGACACAGGAAGAACTGGCCGGCGAACTGGGCGTAACGGCAGCTGCCGTCAGCAAATGGGAGCACGGCTCCACCCTGCCCGACATACTGATGCTGTGCGCGCTGGCTGATTACTTTGCCGTCACCACCGATGAGCTTCTGGGCAGAATGGCAAACGGAAAATTCGCCGTCATTTTGGCCGAAAACATGGCGTTGGGTGAAAAAATAGCGGAACTGATCTCCCGCTTTCATTTTAACTCCTGCGGCGTTTTCACCGATGAAGCCGCCGCATTGGCCACCGCCGAGGAAGACCGGCGCATCCAATACCTGATCGTCGGTGTATACCGAAACGGGTACACGGGCGATTGTCCCCTGCAAAAGATCGTCAGTTGTCATGCAAACGACGACGGGGTTCTCGCGGGCTTGCAATGGGCGTTGGAAAACTGTCTGGATGAAAATGCCCGCATCAACATTTTGAATTAAATCGAGATATGCAAAAATCGCCCTGCATCAGCAGGGCGATTTTGAGCATAAAATCAAGAGGGATGTTAAATCAATAGAACTTTCTCTTGTTCTTACGGGCGGCCTCGGACTTCTGCTTACGCTTCAGGCTGGGGCTGACGTAATGCTCGCGCTTCTTCACTTCGGCGATAACGCCCTCTTTGGCGCAGCTGCGCTTGAACCGACGCAGAGCACTTTCCAGAGACTCGTTCTCTTTTACGCGAATTTCAGACATTGTTTTCCCTCCCTCCGATGGCATCCGGCTAGATCCTGGATGCGTTCAGGGCCTTTACTCAGGCTAAACCATTATATACATCCATTCCCGAAATGTCAAGGAATTTTTCTGCATTTTTACAAAAAAGCGCACAGCAAAACCTGCTTATTTTACGATCAGATTGACCAGTTTGTTTCTGACCACGATCGTCTTGACGATGTTCCCGCCGTTCTTCTGCAAAAATGCGGCAATGCGCTCATTGGCCAGCACGTTGCGTATCACATCTTCGTTATCGAGGTCAGCTTCCATGACGACCGTGCCGCGCATCTTTCCGTTGACCTGCACGGCAATGGTCACTTCGCTGTCGCGGCACTTATCCTCATCATAGGTCGGCCACGGCTCGTAGGCCAGACTTTCCTTATGGCCGAGCAGCTGCCACATTTCCTCGCCGACGTGCGGCGTGATGCACGACATCATCTTGATAAAGCCCTCGGCATACGCGCTCGGGCAGGTGCCGTTTTTGTAGACCTCGTTTACAAATACCATCATCTGCGCGATCGCAGTGTTAAAGGCAAGCTGTTCAAAGTCCGCGGTGACCTTTTTGACGGTGCGGTGGTAGATCCTGGTCAGCTTTCCGTCGTCCGCATCGGTGATATTGCCCGGCTCCGTGAAGAAATTCCAGACGCGGTTGATAAACTTCTTCGCGCCCGCCACTGCCGTGGTAGACCAGGGCTTGGAAACCTCCAGCGGCCCCATGAACATCTCATACAGGCGCAGGGTATCTGCACCGTAATCGCGCACGATGTCACTGGGATTGACCACGAATTCAGGGAAACGCTTGCCCATTTTAATGCCGTTTTCGCCCAAAATCATACCCTGATGCACCAGTTTGGCAAACGGCTCCTTAACGGGAGAAAGGCCGTTGTCATACAGGAATCGGTTCCAGATACGCGCATAGATCAGGTGTCCCACAGCATGCTCGGGGCCACCGACGTAAAGGTCAACAGGCATCCAGTGCTCCAGCAGCTTCGGGTCGCAGAAACATGCATCGTTATGCGGGTCGATATAGCGCATGTAATACCACGACGAGCCGGCGGAGCCGGGCATAGTGGATGTCTCGCGCTTGCCTTTGAGCCAGTCGCAGTCATAATTTTTCCACTGCTCGGCATTTTCCAGCGGTGCCTGACCACCGCGGCCTTTGTAATCTTCCAGCACGGGGAGAACGACGGGGAGCTTTTCATCGGGCAGGAAGTGTGTCTGCCCGTCCTCGGTGTAGACGCAGGGGACAGGCTCGCCCCAATAGCGCTGGCGGGCGAAGATCCACTCGCGGAAATGATAGTTGTTCTTGCGCCGTGCAACGCCCTGCTGTTCCAGCTTACAGGTGATGGCCTCTTTTGCTTCTTCCACAGTCAGGCCGGTAAACTCTTCGGAATTGAGCAGGCGGCAGCCCTTGCCCAGATAATCCTGCTTTTCAAAGGCATGCTCGGATACGTCTCCGCCGTCAATGACCTGCACCATGGGAATGTGATGCGCTACGGCATACTCGAAATCGCGCTGATCGTGGCTCGGAACGGCCATGACCGCACCCGTACCGTAGCTGGCCAGAACGAAATCGCCGATAAACACAGGCACTTCCCTGCCGTTGACCGGGTTAACGGCGTAGATCCCCTTCAGGATACAGCCGGTCTTGCCCTTATTCAGCTCCGTGCGATCCAGATCGGATTTTTTCACGGCTTCGTCGATATATGCCTGCACCTCTTCGCGATTTTCCACGCGGTCGAGCAGGCTTGCCGTGATCTTCCCGTCGGGCGCAAGCACCATAAAGGTAATACCGTAGATGGTTTCGATGCATGTCGTGAAAATGGAGAATTCCCCGCCGCCTACGATCTTGAAATCCACTTCAACGCCCGTAGACTTGC
>CAZIGE010000103.1:0-5312 GCA_964538475.1 uncultured Oscillospiraceae bacterium
GGCGCAATAATCTCTATAAATTCTCTATCGCTTTTTACTATTAAATTGATGATTCGATCTTCAACAAATCACGCTCTTAAAATTCTAAATGTATATAATGATTTTTTCTTTCATTTGCTTTTAATATAGGCTTTTCAAATCCGTCCATATTGATTGCACTCGGCGTAAATTGCGGTTCTAACGCCACACCGCCGCGGTCGGCGATTTTTTCGTTTCTTTCCGTTTCCTTTCCGCCCGAACCCGTATACATCTGCATAGCGGGCATATCCGTATAAATTTCCATTTTTAACCCCGATTTATCCCCGAGCATCGTCGCCGCGTGTTCGCTATTCAGCATAAAATTATGGTCGTATATACCGAGTTCGGTTTTATCTCTGTCGATTTGTTTTATTGTCCTAAAATCGAACGGCGTGCCGTCTACGGGCGCGATATTTCCGAACGGTATCAATTCTTTGTCTACGGGTGTATACCCGTCGGCATAGATTGCCAATCGATTGGAATTCGCATACCCGATCGGTCCGTTAAGATTAAAATAAAAATGATGCGTGGGCGCAAAAAGCGTGTCTTTATCGGAAATTGCGGAATATTCGATATTCAGAATCCTGCCTATCGCCGTAAACTTGACGGTAAACGTCATATTCCCGGGATAGCCGTCTTCGCCGTCGGGAGATACGCAAGTCATTTGCACGCCGTTTTCAATTTCTTTCGTTTCATAAAATTTATGATGAAACCCGTTCAAACCGCCGTGCAACTGATTTTCGCCCTCGTTTTTCGTCAGTTGATAAGTTTTCCCATTTAACGAAAAACGAGCTTTGGCTATGCGATTTGCCACTCGACCGATTGCACCGCAAACGTAGCCGCCGCGCGTTTTATAATCCATAGCCGTTTCAAAACTCTGCACGATATTCACGCCGTCTACGTAAAGAGCCTGCAACGTCGCGCCGAAATCGAGTACGTATGCCGTAACGTTTTCTCCCGTCAACGCATATCTATATACGTCTTTACCGTCTATTTTACCGAATAATTCTTTTTGCATATCTTGTTAATTTATTTTTACATTAACGCTCGAAAGGAAGTCGAGCAAAGCCGCTCGCCCCCTTTCATCCGTCTTAAAAACAGCCGTGTTATCCAAAATACTTTGACAGGCGTTTTCGATTTCTTTGCGAATCAGTTCATCCGCTTCGTTACCCCATACAATGCCGTTCTCGTCAATCAACCGTTCAATCATCGGCTCAAAAATACGCATATCGTCCGTCAAACAATCGCGCTGATACGATATTACGCCCGTCAAATAATTCTTCACTTCCGCCAACTGCCGTTTTAATCGCGCCGGCAAAATAAACAGTCCCATCGCCTCGATCAAACCAATCGATTCGCTCTTAAAATGGTGATATTCCTTATGCGCGTGAAAAATGCCGTCCGGATACGCCTCACTGACGCGATTGTTACGCAAAATCATATCGAGTATATACCCTTTCTTCGTCTTTCGGACAATCAAACTCGCCGTATTGTGCCGCTCGTCGCCCGTATGCGACAAAATATCGAGTGTCGCGTTATCGTACGTCTGCCACGCATCGGCGATCTCCGTCGCAAGCTTTGCAATCGCCTTTCTATCCTCTCCCTCTAAACGAAGTGCGGTATTATACCACTCCAAAATGCCGATTGTCACGCTTGGATATTTCGCACTTTTCAATTTCGTGCGATAGCCGACCTTTTGCATAGGCAGCGTTTCTTTGCCGCCTTGAAAATGATTGTGCATCAAAATCGAGCCGCCCACCCGAGGTAACGGAGCGTTGTTGCCGATGAAATAGTGCGGATACTGCTCGACGAAATCGAACAATAGTTCGGGCGTTTCCGCATTCAATACCATAGGCGTATGTTCGACGCTAATTGCAATGCCGTGTTCGTTAAAATACGCATACGGCGAATATTGCCAAAACCATTCTTTGCCTTGCAACGATAACGAAATCGTGCGCATATTACGCCGCGAAAATCCTTGTTTTTGATACCCTTCGTTTTCGCGACAAATCGTGCATTTCGGATAAGAAGTGCTCACGCTCGTCAACTGTTTTTGCAAGTCTTTGTTATTCTTTTCCGGCTTGCTCAAATTGATTGTAATTTCCAAACCGTTATCCGCGTGCCAACGAATATTTTTATCGATCGCACTCTTTTTCACGTAATCGGAACGTACGGCGTAGTCGTTTGCCCAACTCGTCGCTCGTTCGGGCGAAATCGTATAAAGTTCGCGAAATTTTCTCTCGAATTCGCTCGGCTTTAACATCACGGCGTCCATCAACTTTTCGCCGAGCGTCGCACGATCGTACTCGATGTTTTCGTCGTCGAGTTGCGCGAAAATACCTTGTAAAATATTATCCGGCAATTCGGGAATTTTCCCGATTTCGCACGGAGAAAAATCGTATACGCCCAAAATATCCATCACTCTGTTTCGCGCGTAATTTTCATCTCGTTCGGAAAGCTCCAAATATTTTTTCGCATATGCGATCAAAAGAGCAATATATTCGTTCATTTCTCTCTCCAAAACGTTTTTTCCTTTTTTTAACGACGATCTTTTTCTTTCTCGCTTACAGCTTTTCTACGGTAATGCCGTCGTCGATTTCCGCCTCGTAAAAGCTCGCCATATAGCCGATTGCACGTTCGTATTTTTCGCCGACGTATTTTTTAAACGCACTCACTTTTTCTTTTTGTACGATCGAAATCGTGCAACCGCCGAAACCTGCACCCGTCATACGACTGCCGACACAGCCGTCAAACGCCATCGCCGCATCGAACAAAGCGTCTAATTCCTTTCCCGTCACTTCGTATTTATCGCGAAGAGAAATATGCGATTGTTTTAACAGTTCGCCAAGGCGCAGGATATCTCCGCTTTGCATCGCGGCAACCGCATCTTCCACGCGTCGACATTCATACACCACGTGTTCGGCTCTGTCGCGTACTTTTTCGGAAAGCAACGACTTGTGTTTTTCAAAATCAAACGGCGAAACTTCCGACAAACTGCGCACGTTTAACTTCGTCTGCAATATTTCCAACGCTTGCTCCGTTTCCTCGCGCCGCTCGTTATACTTACTCTCCGCAAGGTTGTGCGATTTGTTGCAATTCGCGATGACGAGCGCATACTCTTTCAAATCGAACGGCACGAATTCGTGCTCTACCTTACCGCAATCGAGCAAAATCGCGTGATTTTTTTTGCCGTTTGCCGAGGCGTATTGATCCATAATGCCACAATTCACTTTCGCATATTCTCGCTCGGCTTTTTGTGCGAGCAAAGCAATCTCTTTTTTATCGATCGGTTCGTTCGCAATCGTGGCAAGTGCGGCAAGCGTAGAAACCTCGATCGCCGCCGAAGACGAAAGACCGCTGCCGAACGGCACTTTGCAATCTTGCAACATATCGCAACCGAGAAGTTTATGCCCCGCGTTTTTCCATACGAGCGCACAGCCGGCTTGATAGTTGCCGTATTTTAAGTCGGCGTAACTTTCCAACTTATCTAAATCGAGCGACACTTCGAAATCGGTTGTCGTCCAACGCAAATTGATCTTGTTCGTACCGTTCGCCTTGACGTATACCGTGTTTTTCAACGACAACGCCGCAGGAAATACCTTTCCTCCGCAATAGTCGATATGCTCGCCGATGATATTCACGCGCCCCGAAGCGCTTACTTTATATTCGTAATCCATTATCTTTGCACTCTGCCGCTCGCGTTACCGCCCGCCAAAGTTTCCACTTCGGCAACCGAAACCATATTGTAATCCCCCTCTATAGAGTGCTTTAAGCAACTTGCCGCTACGGCAAATTCGATTGCCTTTCGCGCGTCGTATCCGTTTAAAAGCGAATAAATTAAACCACCGCTGAAGCTGTCGCCTCCGCCTACTCTATCGACGATATGCATCGCGTATTTTTTAGAAAATACCGCTTCGCCGTTAGTATAAAGCATTGCCGACCAGCTGTTGTCGTTTGCGGAAATGCTTTCGCGCAAGGTAATAGCCACACCCTTAAAACCGAAGCGCTCGGTGAGCTTTTTAGCCACGGAGATATAGCCGTTTCTGTCTAACTTGCCGCTGTTGATATCGGTGTTGTCCGCCTCTATGCCGAACACGTCCTTCGCGTCCTCTTCGTTGGCGATGCAATAATCTACGTATTTGCAAAGCTCGCCCATAACCTTGCCCGCTTTTTCCTTACTCCACAGCTTTTTGCGGAAGTTAAGATCGCACGAAATCGTAATTCCTTTCGCTTTAGCCGCCTTGCAAGCTTCTAAGCAAATTTCGGCAACCTCGTCCGAAAGAGCGGGGGTTATGCCCGTGAAATGGAACCACTCTACTCCGTCGAAAATTTTATCCCAATCGAAATCATCAGGATTTGCCATAGCGATTGCGGAATACGCTCTGTCGTAAATAACCTTGCTCGGACGTTGACTCGCGCCTTTTTCGCAATAATAAATACCTACTCTTTCGCCGCCGCGAACGATTTTCGACGTATCCACGCCGAATTTTCTAAGAGAATTGACAGCCGCTTGTCCGATCTCATGAGCGGGCAATTTCGACACGAACGCCACGTCCATGCCGTAGTTTGCAAGGCTGACTGCCACGTTTGCCTCCGCACCGCCGAACGTCGCTTCGTATTTATCGCTTTGCACGAATCGTAGATAGTTTTCCGGCGCAAGACGCAACATTAACTCTCCAAACGTTACTACTTTTTTCATTTTGTTTCCACCTCTTTTACGATTGCATTGATTTTCTTGCAATTGTCGACGATATCTCCCTTCATCATGAACGATCCGCCTACCGCATAAATTTTTTCGAATTCTAAAAACTCTTTCAAATTCGTCAAATCCACACCGCCCGTCGGAATAAATTTTACTTGCGGAAACGGTCCGCTGAGTGCTTTCAGTGCTTTCAACCCACCGTATACGTTGGCGGGAAAAAATTTCAAAACGGTTAAGCCGCTATTTATAGCCGCCATGATCTCCGTGGGCGTTACGCAACCGGGATAATAGGAAACACCTCTTTCTTTACAAATCGCCGCAACGCTCGCGCTAAATCCGGGCGAAACGATAAACTTCGCCCCTGCCGCCAAAGCCTGTTCGCACTGCGCGGCATTGATGACCGTGCCTGCCCCGATATGCATATCGGGGAACAATTTCACGCCGAGTGCAATCGCTTCCGCCGCGCAAGCCGTACGAAACGTGATCTCCGCAGTGTTGATACCGCCCTCGCGAAGAGCAGACAACGTTTTTTCCGTTTCTTCGATATTTTTAATCACTACTACAGGTATTACTTTATCCATATATTGCCTCT
>CAZIGE010000104.1:0-5246 GCA_964538475.1 uncultured Oscillospiraceae bacterium
CGATGCCGTTGATGAACTTGACGATCTCCATATTGGTCTCGTGCGCGATGCGGATCGACTCGTACACGACGGCCTCGGGGGCTTCGTTGGCCTCCGTTTCGATCATGACGACTTTTTCGAATGTCGAGCTGATGCACACGAAGCAGTCGCACGCCTCGCGCTCGTCAGCGGAGGGGTTGATGATATACTGTCCGTTCAGGTGCGCGACGTTGGTGGTGGCGACGGGGCCGTTCCAGGGTACGTCGGAAGAGGCGATGGCGATGGAAGCGCCCAGCGACGCGACGATCTCCACGGGGTTATCGTAATCGTTGGCCAGCACGGTGCAGGTCACGACGGTGTCGTTGCGCAGCTCTTCATCGAACAGAGGGCGCATGGGGCGGTCGATGATGCGGCTGTTGAGGATGCCGCGCTCGGAGGGCTTGCCCTCGCGGCGGTTGAACGAGCCGGGGATGCGGCCGACGGCGTACATTCTCTCTTCGAATTCGATGGTCAGCGGGAAATAGTCGATGCCGGCCTTCGGGATGGGGTTGCAGGTGCAGGTGACGAGCACCACGGTATCGCCGTAGCGGCAGATGCACTCTGCGTTGGCCAGCTCCGCGACCTTGCCCGTTTCCACGGTAAAGGTGCGGCCGCCGATCTCGGTTTCGTAAACATGGTGGTTGGGATATTGCTTACGTGTGATCATGGAATAAAACCTCCTGAATAGTATTTGGTTCGGGAGGTTTAGCATTTGAAACGATTGTCGAAATTCGACAGCCCTTTCAACTGCTAAATATCTCCCGGAAATGGATGGACGAATGATAAGAAAAAGCGGCGATTTGCATCGCCGCTTTTTTGTATCTTACTTACGGATACCCAGCTTGGCGATCAGAGCACGGTAACGGTTGATGTCCTTCTTGGCCAGATAGTCAAGCATCTTGCGGCGCTTACCGACCATCATCAGCAGACCGCGGCGGGAGTGGTTGTCGTGCTTATGGGTGCGCAGGTGATCGGTCAGCTCGTTGATACGGGCGGTGAGAATGGCGACCTGAACTTCGGGAGAACCGGTGTCGCCCTCGTGGGTCGCGTTTTCCAGGATGACCTGGGTCTTTTTTTCCTTCTGAATCATGATAAAGATCCACCTTTTCCTAAATTTGCCTTGCGCCAGGTAGAGGGCGGGTGGTGTACTGCTAATACAGCTTTCTCCCCGAACCGAGCAGCAGGTATGTTGTTCCGGCCATAACCGGCGACGTTATCTTATCACAATTTTTTCAAAAAGTAAAGGGAAATTTTCGAAAAATCCCGACTTTTTAGGTAAATTCCGCGCACTCCCCTGCCGCGGTGTGCGAAAAAGTGCCCCCTCGCATAGGAGGGGGCAAAAAAACGCGAAACGGTCAGGAAGCCGTGCGGGCGTGCGCGCGCTCCTCGCGCGTGTGCGCGAAGCGCTCCAGCTGCGGCACGAACAGCAGGCAGATCAGCGCGGCGGTAAAGCCGCCGTTATACAGGCAGTAGCCGCCGTGCAGCGTCGGCACGGATGTGACCAGAACATAGTGCATCACGGCTGCCGCGAAGCCGTATCGACGGCCGTAGCGATCCACGATCGGGCTCAGGCCGTTGGCGTAGCACAGTCCCACGCAGATCGCCTGCGCGCCGATCTTTCCGCTGAACGTGCCGCCCAGCAGCGGCGCGACCAAGCCGTAAACCAGCGATGCGACCACATAACCCAGCATGATCGGCCAGACATTCCCCGGGTGCGAGCCGGAGTTGCAGCACGCGAGCATACAGAAAATGATGCCGAATGTGATGCCGTTGAACGCAACGCCCACGGCATTGTAATACGCCAGGATAAACAGCCCGTACACGCCCACGTTCATCAAAAATGCGGCGTTCCCGCAGACCGTGGAGAAGCCGCCCGCAGGCGTGGGCGTTTTCAGCAGGCGCACATAATCGCGCGGTCTGCAACCCATCGCGAGCGACGCAAGGATGCACAGACCGAACACGACGCAGCAGAATATGTTCACGATCTCCGCCGAAGCGACCGCCAGTGTATCGGCCGACGGCGCATCGGGCAGTGCCACGCCCATGGTCTTATACAGGGCCGCCTGCAAAAAGAACGCTGTCATGCCGATGGGCAGCGCGGCGCTGTACAGGTCGAAGCCCTTATGTACCTTCGGCGAGTGCGCCAGCCCCGCAGGCAGGAAAAATCCGATGGCCGCGCCGACGAGCAGCGCCAGCACCAGTCCCAACGGGTTGAAGCCGACGACCTCGGCATTGGGGTAGCGCACCAGCAGCTCGGAGATCAGCGGCGCGATGCCGGTGGAAAAGAGCATCGTATTGACATGCGCGGACAGCTTTTCCTTTTTCACCGCGCAGTAAAGCGCCACGCCTGCAAAGGTCGGCCAGACATTCAGGATATGGATGCCCCAGCTGGCGAAGCCCAGCGTCAGCAGGAAGGCCAGCGTGGAAACGGTGTTCACGGTCGCGCCGGTCAGCGCGTACAGCCCAAGGCACAGCAGCGCGACCAGCCCCATGTTCAAAAATGTCGCGGCGTAGCCGCCCACGGCGAAGAAATTGGTGGAGATCTTCGCGGGGCTGCGCAGGATGTCCCAAAGACCGCGCAGCATCGTCGCGCGATCGGGCATACACACCGCCGCGATCAGAAAGCATGCGGAAAAGAAGGCGAACAGCAGCTTCAAAAAGCTGCTTTCGGGCAGGTTTTTGAGTTTTTTCATATTCAAACCTCGTTCATTCGCAAAATATTCGGTTTCCCGGCACTTCTCGCCCCCAAGGCCCCTTTGTGTAAAGGGGGCTGTCAGCCGAACAGGCTGACTGGGGGATTGACTTTTTTCGAAAAAGCTTAGACGAGTAATAAGATTTTCAGTCAACCCCTCCGTCGAAAATCACAGATTTTCGCCACCTCCCCTTACACAGGGGAGGCTTTGGCGCGCAGTCAACGCGCCTGCGGGCGCAGCCTTTACACAGACGGAGGCTTTGGTTGGGTACTCTACCGGGAAACAGCACTTCTTTGACACACTAAAATGTCCTGCCCCGTCCGGGACAGGACATCCGTATGCCTGTTACGTTTGGATCAGATGCGCTCGGCAGCCTCGACCACATGCTTCATCAGCACGGAGGTCGTCACGGCACCGACGCCGCCGGGAACGGGCGTGATGGCATCCACGATCGGCTCGACCTCGTCGAAGATCGCGTCGCCGGACATACCGCCCTTGCCCTTAGCGGTGATCTTCTCGGCATCCCAGTTCATGGAAACGTCGATGACCACCTGACCCGGGCGGACATAGTCCTTCGTCAGGCTCTTCAGAACGCCCGCCGCGGACACGATGATGTCGGCATTGCGGCAGATCTCGGCGGTGTTGACGGTCTTGGTGTGGCAGATGGTGACGGTCGCGTTCTTCGCCATCAGCATCATGGCAGCGGGTTTGCCCACGACCAGCGAACGGCCGATGACCACGGCGTTCTTGCCCTTGCAGTCGATGCCGTAGTGATCCAGGATCTCCATGCAGGCGGAGGGGGTGCAGGGAGCGAAGCCCAGATTTTGCCCTTCGAACACGCCCGCGTTGGACATATGGGTCATGGAGTCGACGTCCTTGTGCGGGGCAAGGCGGTTGCAGATCTCGTCCTGCGCGGCCTTGAGGTGCCTGGGCAGCGGACGGAACATCAGCACGCCGTGGACGGAGTCGTCGGCGTTGACCTCGTCGATCACGGCCAGCACCTGCTCCTTGGTGGAGTCCTCGGGCAGGATGTAGTTCTTCACGACCACGCCGACTTCCTCGGCACGCTTCGTCGCGCCCTTTTCGTAGGACAGGTCGGACGGATTTTCACCCAGACGGATGATGCCCAGCGTCGGCACGATGCCCTTTTCGCGCAGCGCGGCGGTGCGGGTCTGCAATGCGGCGACCAGCGCCTCGTTGACTTCTTTACCTAATAATCTCTTTGCCATTTTTAATTCCTCCGAATGATCGGTTTATTGGCCGAAGCCGGCCTTGACGGTGTTAAAGATCTCGTCTGCCATGGCGCAGTAGCGCGCAAGCATATCGTTGGCCTGCGCATTGAGCTGCTCGGCCTTTTCGCGGTTTTTCAGGGTCTTTGTGTTGATGAACACGTTCAGCGATGCGGCCTGCAACGCTGCCTTGCAGCACACCGCGCCGCAGCCCGCGTCGGAAACGGCCAGACGGCTGCCCTTTTCCGCGAACACGGCGATATGCTCGATCGCCTCGCAGCAGAGCTGCATGATGTGCAGCGGGGTGGAGCAGGCGATCAGCGTGGCTTCCTCCATGATGCGATCGCGCTCGGGGTCATCCTTCGGGATGCCGTAAGCCTTTGCCAGCGGCAGGAAATTGACCTCGTCCGCTTCGACCTGATCGAGAAGCTCGGTTTGCAATGCGTCGCATTTTGCCTTCAGGGCGAGGATCTCTTCTTCCACGGCGGCATATTTCTTCTTGCCGACGGTCAGCGAGCCGACCATGTTGCCCAGCGCCGTGCCGATCGCACCGACCAGCGCGGCAGCACCGCCGCCGCCGGGCGCGGGCGCATCGGAGGCCAGAACTTCCACAAAGCGGCGGGAGGTTTCCAATGTCATATCCATAGGGGTGATACTCCTTTTCGGTTGATCTATCTGTCGAGAAACAGCAGCAGGCCGCCGCGTTCGCCTTTCGGCGGCTCGGTCGCGGCCAGAAGCGTCAGCTCATCCGGTACCTCGCCCCACAGCGCCGCGCCGAAGCACTGCGCCGGAAGCTGAAAATACAGATGCGTATGCCCTGCTTCGACGGCTTTTTCCTGCGCGTACAGCTCTTTCCAGCCTGCGCCGACGGAGCCGTAAAAGCGGAAGACGCATTCGCCCGCCGTTTCACTGTCCGCCACCAGCAGGACGTTCAGCGGTGCATCCGGGGAAAAAGTCATCTGCGCAGGCTGAAAATAAACGACCTGTGCCATAACTGCTCCTTTTGGGAAAAACTCCGGCGACCTTCGCCGCCGGAGTCCTATTGCGGGATATCAGAACAGACCGGAGATCTTGCCCGTCTCGTCTACGTCGATGCGCTCGGCAGCGGGGACCTTGGGCAGACCCGGCATGGTCATGATCTCACCGGTCAGCGCGACCAGGAAGCCCGCACCGGCGGAAACCTTGATGTTGCGCACGGTGATGCTGAAGCCGCGGGGGGCACCCAGCTTGGTCTGGTCGTCGGTGAAGGAGTACTGGGTCTTGGCCATGCAGATGGGCATCTTGTCGTAGCCCAGCTCGGTGAGGG
>CAZIGE010000105.1:0-5201 GCA_964538475.1 uncultured Oscillospiraceae bacterium
AATAATGATTGCGTGTTTGCGGACGCCACCCACTTATCCCCCAAGGCACGCAAGGAAGTATTAAAGCGATTAAATCTTGACGGCGTAGAAGTGATTGCGGTAGGCTTTACCATCCCTCTGGTAACGCTCATCGAACGGAACGCTCGCCGCAAGGGCAGAGAGAATGTACCCGAAGAGGTTATCACAGATATGTATAATCGTTATGGTCTCCCCTCCTATGAAGAAAAGTACTTTGATAAAATCATTATTGTTGATGAAAATAATTTTGAAAAAGTACTTGACAAATCAGAAGTTGTATGATATAATGTTATCTTTAGCCCCAACGGCTTTCTTAATTGAGGGCCGTTGGTCTTTGGCCGAGACCAGCGGAAATTACCATTATACCATGCCCACGCAATTTTGTCAAGAGAAAAGTTCAATAAAAGTCAACAAATATTTTGCCCGATATTTGTATAATATTACCACTTGAAATATCCATTGCTCCATGATATAATATCCTTGTCAATGAGGGAGAGCAAATCCCAAGTCCCCAAAGAAAAAAATTAAAAAACCTCTTGACAAACCAAATAATCTATGATATAATATGTATACAAGGTAAGGGAAACCTACCATGTAAATAAAAATTATGACAAGGATAATCATTAAAACCAGAAGGGAATTGATAGCTATGGAAAAGAAAATTACTAAGGTTCAGAAGTTCACCGACATTAAGCACCTGCTGAATGGTGAGGACACGGAGTTCGGCTTGACTTTGGAGCAGGCTCTGGAGGCTATCGACCATGAGATGGAATTGATTGCCAACAAGAACAAGACCGACTCCAAGGCTAAGACCGCCAAGGCAGAGGCTAACGCTGAACTGAAAGCAGAAGTGCTGAACTTGATGGAAGTTGGCAAGGATTACAGTTCCACCGACATTCTGAAAGCTCTGTTGCCCAACCATGATGATATGAACATTCCTCGTATCACTTATGTGATGGGTCTGCTGATTGCGGATGGCGCGGTAGATAAAACTACCAATAAGCGTAAGGTTATTTACACTCGCCACTGATTAAAGGGGGCTATATGCCCCCTTATCCCTTGAAAAGGAGTGACCGCAATGGAAGAAAAGATTGCTAAGTATATGAAGAACTTAGGCATTTCCCGAGAAGAGGCTATTGAACTTCTGGAAGATGATAAAGAAGTAGACCGTGGTCATGTAAAGCGTGACTTGCCCCAAGAGTTAGAGGCAGGAGCGAAGAAAGCACGGAGAGCCGAGCGCAAAAAGACAGAGGTTAAACGAACTGTTAAACCTAAACCCGAGAAATCAGAGATTTGCCAAGTGATGATGGAAAGCCTGCAAGAGGCATTTGATATTGATGACTTTGAGATTATCAATCCCGAGCGTGAGTTCTTGTTCATGCGTGATGGTACAAAATACAAAGTCATATTACAATGTCCTAGAAAATAATAAAAAGAGAGGATAAAAACCTCTCTTTTTATTTAATTTGCCTATTGACAATCCAAGAGAAATATGATATAATAGAGAGATTTGCGGCGGCCTGCCTCTGTGCGGCAAAGGGTTGAGCCGACCGCATACAACCCATGCGGTCGGATTTTTATGTCAATAGGCAATTTCAACAATTTTCTTCCGACATTTTTGTATAATATTACCACTTGCTTTTTCCCGATAATGTGATATAATGGTATTGTTCCAAGAGGGACAAGAAAGGAATGAATATCATGTTTAGCAGTTTGGATAATATTATTCTGGGCAAGCAAGACCCCTTTAATAAGAAAGGCGAACGCAACCCTTCGAATGTGTCCCTCTGGGCGTATAATTGCGGTGGCTATGCTTTAGGTACTTATTCATGGTACTGCCCTAGCTATGAATTGCGGTCGTGGGCAGGCGGTCGTGATGAATGGTATGAACTGGACGACTACGCTATGCGTATCCGCACTAAAAGAGCCGTTAGATGGATGTTACAAGACTTCCATGACTTGCGAGTGATTGTGGACTTGTCCGAAATAGAGCGTGATGAATACGCTATTGCGTTCCGTGTATCGTCCGATGGTGATTTTCATTTTATCCGTCAAGGCACAGGCAGACTTTGGTATCACAAGCCGGGCGGAGAGAAAGTTCAAACCATGTCCGAAGAAGAAGTATTTAGTGACTGTTGGGGCGGTCGCTATGATGGCGAACTAATTTTATTTGCCAAAAAGAAAAATAATGCTTGACAAATGCGTCAAGCTATGGTATAATGTTCATGTGGTTGAGGGAACGATGGTAAACCTAACCGCAGAAAGGAATTGATAATTATGAAGATTGATAGACGGCGGCATTACATTTTGGTACTTGACACCGAAACCGCAAACACTATGCGGAACGAAAAAGGACAGCTTGACACTTCCAACTGCCTGGTATATGATTGCGGTTGGTGTGTATGTGACACCAAGGGCAATGTATATCGAGAGCGTTCCTTTGTTAATTCTGATGTGTTCGACAAAATGGCTGATTTAATGAAGTCCGCTTATTATGGTTGGAAGATACCTTCCTATCTTGAAGAACTGGCTTGCGGACAGCGTGACCGTGCGACTACCTACGAAATCAGACAGACCATGATTGCGGATATGGCAGAGTTCGGTATTACGGAAGTATATGCCCACAACGCACGGTTTGATATGAACTCTTTGAATACTACCCTGCGTTGGACAACCAAATCAGCATATCGCTACTGGTTCCCCTATGGTACTACCATTTGCGACACTCTGAAAATGAGCCGTGATGTGATTTTGAAAATGCCGACTTATAAGGCATTTTGTGAACAGCATGACTTGCTAACTGCTACTGGCAGATTGTCCGCAACGGCTGAAAACCTATATGCCTATATCACGAGAAACCCCGAGTTCGAGGAAGAACACCGAGGAATTGATGATGTTCGTATCGAAAGAGAAATCTTGTGGTACTGTTACCGACAGCATAAAGCAATGCGGAGGGCATTGTATGATAACCCTCTTGCCCCTCTGCCTGTTCCTACGGACATTCAAAAGCAAGTCATGTATATCGCTAAGGTGAATTATTGAGGGATAAAACCCTCAATAATTCTACAAGCCAAAAGTAAAGGAGAATAAGGTATATGAAAGTAGCTGTGTGGGTAAGGCATGAGTGGTCACGAGGCGGAGCGTGTGATATTAAAGTGGTCTCCAATAAGGAATATCAAGAAATCCGTCAGGCAAATATTGAAGAAATGTTCCATAATGACGATGACTTCTATGAGTGGCTGAGAGACAGCTTTAGCATTGACGAACTGTGGAATATGTCTTATGAGCGTAAAAAAGAAATCGTGGAAGAATGGAAAGAGTGCTGTGCGGGAAACTTTGACAGTTATAGCGATTGGAACAGCTACGAAATAGAGATTTAATAAGAGGGGACAAAAGTCCTCTCTTATTTTTGTCTATTTTGCCTATTGACATTTAGCCAAGAGTGTGATATAATAAAGAGATAACTTGCGGCGGGCGGTCAGCCGTCCGAGAAGCAACGCCTCGGACGGAACTTTCATTATAACACATCCCACGCAATTTGTCAATAGGCAATTTCAACAAATATCAATACCAGATTTCTCCCAAAATTGTTCAACATTACTACTTGCTTTTTCTCTTGGTCTGTGATATACTATCATTGTAATCAAGGGGAGCGAACGAAACTCATTGACCGCAAAAAGTTCATTTTCCCTCTTGACAAACTTCCAAAGATATGATATAATGTCTTTGGACAAAACGGAACAAACCATTTATCATAGAAGTCACTTATAAAAAAACAATTTTTCAAAAACCGCAAAAAACCTCTTGACAAACGCAAACTTCTATGATATAATACTTATACAAGGTAAGGGAACACTCCCCCTTGAAAATAAATTATCGACAGGTTCAAGTCGTTAAAACCGAAGGGAATTGATACCTATGGAAAAGAAGATTACTAAGGCAATGCGTTACGAGGACATTATCGCCATTCTAAATGGTGAAACCCCTGTGAACGGCACGACCATTGACGAGGCTGTTGCCTTTATGGTCAAGGAGCAGGAGCAGAACGCCAAGAAGAACCAAGGCAAGTCCAAGGCTCAGCAGGAACTGGCAGTTGAGAATGAAAAGCGTAAGCTGATTGTTCTGGAAGTCCTGCGTAACTCCCCCGACCGTCTGTTCACCGTAGCCGAACTGGTTAAGGAACTGATTACTGTTGAGGATATGACCTCTAGCCGTATCACCTACCTGCTGGGTTGTCTGGTGAAAGAGGACAAGGTAGAGAAGTCTACCGAAAAGCGTAAGTCTGTCTACAAGTTCAAGACTTGCTAATTGAATAGGGGGCTATATGCCCCCTATCCCCTCAATCTGTGGAGGTCTATATGGACAAGATAGATACCATTATGAAAAATCTCAAAAGCTCTAGAGAAGAGGCTATCGCCCTTTTGGCAGACGAT
Source organism: uncultured Oscillospiraceae bacterium (assembly GCA_964538475.1). GTDB lineage: Bacteria > Bacillota > Clostridia > Oscillospirales > Oscillospiraceae > Faecousia. The sequence goes on from CAZIGE010000105.1 coordinate 4,452, forward strand.
AAAGCAGTGGAGCAGGGCAAACCTATGTCATTTGACCTACCGCCCGATAAGGCTAAGGTCGCAAGGCAATATGCTCATTGCGGAACACGAAAAGCGACCGAAACCAAGAGCAAAAAGAAAGAAAATGCTACAAAAATGGCAATTATCAATCAAATCTACGGCTTTTTGACCGAAAATGGCTATAAAAAGTGCGAAATTGCCAATAAAGATAGGGAAATTACCTTTTATATCGGCGATATTAGCTACTCTGTGATGCTAATTGAGCATAGAAAAGCCAAAAATTGACCTCTCTGGGACAATTTTTCATATCCGAAAACAAGTCTATTTGCCAATCTGTGAAATGAAAAATTGTCCCTGCGAGTCTTTCTCAGCGAGGAAAAAAATTACTTAACAGAATGACTTAAATCAATACAGGTTGAGAGAGGGCGATAACCCCTCCGAACCAAGAGTAAGGGAGAGTATATCTATGGACGAAGAGATTGAGATTACTATTAAATTGCGAAAGTTCAAGGACGGCAGACCTGCGGTCGCCATGGAGTTTATGCCGAATTGCGGACAGAACTTGCGAAATGAGCAGGCAGTTTACTTTTTTAAGTTCTATAATGACAAAGAACTACAATTTAATAAAGTAGGCACTTCCGCAAAAGATGTTGTTGGGCGGTTGCGTGATGAAATCGGTGATTACTCAAAGAAGTTTGAGATTACAAGGGTGGAAGTTCATCGTATTCGTTCCTGTAATGGTATTCCTGC
>CAZIGE010000106.1:0-4958 GCA_964538475.1 uncultured Oscillospiraceae bacterium
TCGGCATCTGCGGCGAGCACGGCGGCGACCCCGCCTCCGTCGAGTTCTGCCACAAGGTCGGCCTGACCTATGTCTCCTGCAGCCCGTTCCGTGTCCCCATCGCCCGCCTCGCCGCTGCACAGGCCGCCATCAAGGACAAGAAGAACTGATTTGGGTTCTGATTTGGGGCAAAACCCATTTGTAAAACCACAATAGAAAAATTGACCTTGCAAGAATTTTCTTGCAGGGTCTTTTTTTACGCCTAAAGCCTTGCAATTCCTGCATTTTGACAATAAAACTATGATTTTATTGACACTTTCCGAAATGCAAAACTCAAATTTCAGTGCCCCGGAAAATCCTATCGTGGCTTGCCCAATGACATAGAGAAATTAAAAAATATGTTTTTGGGGATTTGAGATGGATTTGGGAAAGTGTTAAAAATGCAGTCATATCAACGCTTTTCCCGCTTTTGCCCGCAAAATGGCAGTTCCCAAAAATCCATTTTTGGGAGATGGTTTTCGTTTTTGGGAACTTGCATTTCATTTTTGGGAATGTTTTTGGGAAAACAAAACAGGATGAAAGGAAGGTTTTCTATGCGTAAAAAGAACTTCAAAGGCAGGTGCGAAAAACGCACTATCAGCAAATGCGCCGAGGTATGCAAGACATTTGACCCTATACAATACGCCTATTCTGATGTACTCCAAGCCAGCGACGATATAAAAGAAATTCGCTGCAATGTCCCTCTGGATAGTTTACCGGACGGAGAATATACCTCCGATTTTGTTTGTACCAAAACAAACGGGGATTTGCTTGTAAGAGAATGCGTTGACCGCAGATTTTTAACAAAGCCTCTGACCGTTAAACTGTTGGATGTTTCCCGGCTTTACTGGTTGCGCCGTGGTGTTACAGATTGGGGGTTAGTCATCAATGAAGAATAACCAACTATTAAGGCACGGAGAAGCCATAATTCGGGTGCTGGACATAAAGGACGGTAAAGCCTTTATTATTGATTGCAAAAGACAGACCGTACCAAAATGGGTTGATATTGATACTTTGGCAGCTTATGAAACTTGCTCCGATGAAGTATTAGACCCACTCCCCGATATAAACGATTTAGATATGCAAAGCCGAAAATTTGCCTATGGGCATTTTACTTACATTGCCGGTGTTCTGCCATTTGTGACAAATAAAAAGCGCAGATGTGAAGCCATAACCCAAATAGCAGAGGAAAGAAGAATCAGCAAGCAAACAGTTTGTAATTATCTGTGGTTATATTTGGTCTATCAAAATATAGCTGCTCTATCTCCCAAAACCACAACAACAGAAAAGCCATTGACAGAGGATGAGAAAACCATCCGATGGGCATTGAACAAATTTTTCTATACGCAAAGCAAAAACAGCCTGAATACCGCCTATACACTTATGCTCAAAGAAAAATATTGTGATGCTGAAGGCGTACTGTTTCCACAATACCCTTCGTTCTATCAATTTCGCTATTACTATAGAAACCATAAGAAGATGCAGAATTTCTATATTTCAAGAAACGGAATAAAAAACTATCAGCGCAATAACAGACCGCTTTTAGGGGATGGGATTCAGGAGTTTGCACCCACTGTCGGTGTTGGAATGCTGGATGCTACAATATGCGATATATACCTTGTTAATGAGGCTGGAGGACTTGTAGGCAGACCCATTTTGACCGCTTGTGTGGATGCTTACAGCGGTTTGTGTTGTGGTTATTCTCTCTCGTGGGAGGGCGGTGTTTACAGTCTCCGCAACCTTATGTTGAATGTAATAGCCGATAAAGCGGAACTATGCAGAAAGCACGGTATCTCAATTAACCCGCTGCAATGGAATTGTAATGTGCTTCCTGCCACACTGATTACGGATATGGGAAAGGAATATGTTTCAAGCACATTTGAGCAAATCGCAGATTTGGGCGTTACCATCGTAAATTTGCCGCCATACAGACCGGAACTGAAGGGCGCAGTGGAAAAATTCTTTGATATTGTGCAAGGTCTATACAAGCCACATTTAAAAGGCAAAGGCGTTATAGAGCCGGACTATCAGGAACGGGGCGCACACGATTACAGAAAAGATGCACGGCTGACAATGGCAGACTTTGAAAAAATTATTCTCCGTTGTATTGTTTATTACAACAGCCAGCGAATAGTTGATAACTTCCCCTATACAGAAAAAATACTTGCAGACGGTGTAAAACCATATGCAAGCGACATTTGGAACTATGGACTAAATCAAGCCGGTGCAAATCTCATTCCCGCCGATTATAACACTTTGGTTTTAACATTGTTACCGAGGACAACAGGCAAATTCAGCAGAAAGGGTCTTGTTGTCAACAAGTTAAGATATAAACACGATGGATTTACAGAAAGATATTTAAACGGCGGTACGGTCACTGTAGCGTATAACCCGGAGGACGTTACCGAGGTTTGGTTATTGGAAAAGGGCGTTTATACCCCTTTTACGCTGATTGAGAGCCGTTTTGGCGGCAAGGGTACACAGGAAGTCAAAGCCATAAAAGAGACCCAGAAAGCCGTTGTAAAAGCTGCCGCAGCAGATAATATGCAAGCGAAAATTGACCTTGTTAGACATATCGGTATTGTTGCCGCTTCCGCTGCAAATCAAGGCAATACAAGCATAAAAGGCATACGGGACAACCGCAGGAGAGAGCAGCAGAAAACCCACATTGACTATGTAAAGGAGAGTGCAGCCAATGAATGATATATTGAGCCTTCTACCGGAGATGAAAGCCGGAGATGCGTTAATATCTGCGTTGTCGGTATTACCCGCTTATGATGAAAATATCCGCTCCCAGAATGAGGCTGTACGGCTGATTGCATTATCTGACCTATACAGGATATATATTCCCTCTCCGATGACTACAGAGATTTACAGCAAGTTATATCTTGCCCTTCTTCGGTCTCTCCAAAAGAAGATGACAAAAACGGCGGTAATACAACAGAATCAAAACCACAGAGCCATACAGCAGCAAGAGTACAGCGGCATAATGGGCGGGTCTGATAGTTTTACAATAATAGGCAATTCGGGTATTGGAAAGAGTTCTGCTATTTCCCGGTCTTTGTCTCTGCTACAGGCTGACGGGATTATAGAAACAGAAAGACCATACACAAAAATCATTCCTTGCGTTGTGGTTCAGTGTCCCTTCGATTCATCCGTTAAAGGTTTGCTATTAGAAATTCTCCGAAAGGTCGATGAAGTCATAGGCAGTGACTATTATAAAAATGCGTTAAAAATCCGTGTTACAACAGATATGTTAATCGGCAGTGTGAGTCAGGTTGCTATAAACCATATAGGGCTGTTGGTAGTGGATGAAATTCAGAACGTAGTCAACAGCAAGAATGGAAAAAGCCTTGTCGGAATGCTTACTCAGCTTATCAACAATAGTGGTATTTCTATATGTATGGTAGGCACACCGGAAAGCAGTATATTTTTTGAACAGGCAATGCAGCTTGCCCGCCGTTCTCTTGGGTTGCAGTATACCTCTTTACCATATGACCGATATTTTTATGATTTCTGTTGTACTTTATTTTCGTACCAATACACAAAGCAGAAAACAGAAATATCGGATGCTATTATAAACTGGTTGTATGAACATAGTGGCGGTATTGTCTCCATTGTGGTCTCTCTGATACACGATGCGCAGGAAATAGCAATCTTGAACGGCAAGGAAATGCTGAACTTAGAAACATTAAACGAGGCTTACAGCAAGCGGTTATCCATGTTGCATAGTTATATTGAGCCTACAATTAAACACAGAAAGCAGACCGCCACAAAGAAGAAAACAAAGCCAAAACCGCCACAGGTGCAAAGCGATATTACAGACGATTTCAGCATAGCAGCATTAGCTGCTACAGCAAAAGCCAACAACAGCGATATTGTAACCTTGCTAAAGGCACATATCGCCATTGATGAGGTGCGAGTATGATTTCCTATTTGCCGGAGATATACCCGGATGAACTTGTGTATAGTTGGTTTTGCCGTTACTATGTTCATACAGGATGTTTGACCCATAAAGCCGCTCTAAATGATATTTTATCCAACAGGCACGATAATCCCAGCAAGGAGTTTTTAGGGCATTTGAATCCTGATGTACTTACAGCAATACAGCGGATGTACCCCATAGAGGATATTATTTTAAATCACACGATGTTCCCGCAGTATGCAAGATTCATTCCGCAGGAGCAGAAGAAAAAGGCATTGCACCACATAGGGTATGACTTCTGCGACGTTCACCATTTATTTGCCATACTCCCCAGAGGCGAAAAAGATTTGTACTTGAAATACTGTCCGATATGCGCCGATGAGGACAGGCGGCAATATAGGGAGGCTTATTGGCATAGGGTACACCAAATCCGCAATATGCAAGTATGTGCAAAACATAATTGCAGACTTATCAATTCCTCTGTGATTGCAAAGAGTGAGCAAACATTTACCCTTTGCCCGGCTGAATCCTATATAGCAGACCAAAAGCCAATAATAGAGACTGACCCGCTCAAAATTGCCTTCGCTAAATATATGGGGGATGTGTTCAATGCTCCGATAGATTGTGAAAAGGATATTCCTATTCATGCGGTACTGTATCACGGAATGCATAACACACAGTATATTAAATCCACCGGTAAAACCCGATATACGAAACAACTTGCAGAAGATATATGTACTTATTATAAAAGGCTGGATGTATGCGATATAGCCAGTATGTCACAAATCCAGCGGGTGCTACTGGGAGGAGACCGTTTCGATTTTTTAGTCATCTGCCAAATTGCTTTTTTCTTTAGGATGGATGCTAATACTTTGACAACTCCGATGTTGACAGCGGCACAGATAGCGCAGGAGCAAAGCACACACTATATGACAGATAGACCCACCATAGATTGGGCGGTATATGATGCGGAAACCGCTCCCATATTGGAACGTGTTGCAAGGTCGATATATGA
>CAZIGE010000107.1:0-4928 GCA_964538475.1 uncultured Oscillospiraceae bacterium
TGCACGAAAATATGCAACGTAGTCCAAACGGCGTTGTGCATATCTACATCGACAACGCAATTCAACAACAATTTGGACTTAACGTAGAACAGGCAAGCGAAGCGGTATCGTTTATGAACTCAATCAAAGGTAGTTTGTGCTGGTTGGCGTTTATAGACTGCCCCGACGGTTCCATTCGCGTGCGCCTTCGTTCCAGATTCATGGAAATTAACGCCCTTGCGGAAAAATATAACGGTGGCGGACATCAATGCACTGCCGGTGCAACCCTATTTGATGCCAACGACATTGCAAAAATGGTTGCAGATGCCGACCAAATGGTTGCGGAATACAAAGCAACTCACGAGGGCTGGCTATGAGAATTTTGATCACTAACGACGACGGAATAGATAGCGTTGGTTTGCGTATCGTTGCCGAGTGGGCAACAAAACTGGGCGAAGTTACCGTTTGCGCACCAAGCGTGCAACAAAGCGCAAAATCCCACGCTATCAACATCCACGACCCCATACACGTGCAAAAAGTGGACTATATGCCAAACGTTTGCGCCTATGCCGTGGATAGCACCCCTGTGGACTGCGTTCGCTTTGCCACTTTGGGACTAAAAACCACCTACGACCTTGTTCTTAGCGGTATCAACCGTGGGTTCAACATGGGCGAAGATATCCTTTACAGCGGAACTTGCGGTTGCGTGTTCGAAGCAAAACTGCGCGGTATCAAAGCAGTTGCGTTTTCCACCGATCCGTCCAGCTTCGACCAGGTTGCACAACATTTGGACGACGTTTGGAATTTTATCACAAGCAACAACCTGTTTGACTACGCGGATTTGTACAACGTAAATATTCCGCTAAACCCCAAAGGCATTGTGCTAACGCGCCAAGGCGACGCCTACTTTACCGATAGTTTCGATAAACTGGACGACAACCACTACCAACAAAACGGCTACTGCATACACGTGAACGGCGGAGATTTAACAATAGACACCGATGCCACAGTAAGCGGTTACGTAAGCGTTTGCCCACTTTCCATAAAGCGTGACGACCGCACCGCCTTTGAAATTGCAAAAGGAAAGATAAAGTAAGCGCTGGTTGTATTAAGGTAAAAAGAAAATATATAGTAAGATTTTTACACCACTGCATAATGGTGATTTACACCATTTACAAGATAACAACAAGAACTTGGATTAAAAAAATTCAAGTTCTTGTTGTTTATACACCAAAACAATGGGAAAAGCCGATTTAATAATGGTATTGTCAATCAATCACACCATTTTGCAGAATAATGTCAAGCCTTGTGGGACAATATTTACCACGTTGCGGAATAATACAATGAGTACTTTTTGATGTTGTTGATTAGCTGAAATATAGACGACGATACTTGCGTTGCGCCCTTTGGGTTCGACTGCGTGCTACCGCACTCTGCTCAGGGATCCAATGCACTGCAAACAATCACAAAATCTCTGGCAGACAAAAAAAGAGAAATGCCCAAATACAGGTGAATTATACGTTTAAGTGCAATGAGTAATAAAGCGTTGCACTTAGTTTGACAATGTACCATACGTATAACGAAAAAATTGCAAAACTAATCCAAAAGGTGACGGAATTTTCCGTCGCCTTTTGGATAATTATTGTATGTACTATACTTTATAACCAAATGATATTAACCTAATTTATATATGACTACATCTTGCTGACCAGAACTATAACAAGAAAATAATTTGCTTTGACTGTTATATTTTAACAAATTCCTCGTATTTGTTCCTTGCGCTGTGATGGTTGCTGCACCATCTTCAGCAATAGTAATAGACCAACTTGAGTTATTACTCAATGTTGTTTCTGTTCTTAGATAGTTTTTACTACTACTTGCTGCATATAAATAACCACTATCGGTATTAAATGACCATGTTCCATCAGTTTTCCCTACTTCAAGAGTAATTATTTGAACATCATCACCCACAGTATTTATAGTATTGTTAGACTTCGTTACAGCTGCTTGTCCACGATTGTTGTCGTTTTGTGTTGTACTCAAAGCGTAATTCGAATCCTTTGCAACAATAATAATCTGGTCGCCCGCACTCAGCGTACTATAATCCGTTACAAGAGTCCCAACTTTAACAACTGGTTTATCTGCCACAGTAATAACAAAGGTTGCATCGGCAGTGGCGGTAAAGGTGTAAGCATTATCAGTCAATGTCACGTCAGTTTCACCTTGTGTTACCTTTACAACTTTTGTTTCGGCACTAAGTGCAATCGTCAACGTTACGGATGTGCCTACATAGTACGTATATTGATCTCTTTCTAAAACTTGTCCATCTGCAGACATCGTTACAGTAACAATATCGTTAGTTTGGTTGTTAATTTGAATACAAACCGTCGGCTCTTCCATTCCGCAAACACACTCGTGGTTTTCGCCATAGACATGTTCTTCAGTATAAAGATGAGTGCAACCAGTAGCAGAGCATTTAACCGTATGCTCTTTATCATTAGTTTGTTCATAAACAGACATTACATGTTCAGTCGTTTCCGTTTTGTTACAACCGGTATACGAACAACCAAACGTATGCGTTGTTTCGTCACAAGAAATATATTTGGTAAATTCACACTCGTGTTCTTCGGCTTTCGGCACGCACGAAACAGTAAGAGTTCCATCATCTGTGACAATAAACTCACCGACACCATCAGTCAAAACAATTCTACTGCCATCGAATTCTGCTTCGGCAATATAATTATCTACAACGTTTGTGATTGTTACCGTTACCGTTGTATTTCGGTAAAATGCGTTTTCCTTACCTTCAACTTTTTCGCCCGACAATGCAACTGTAACGCCGTTAGGAACTACGATATTTACTGTGTAAGACGGCTCGATATGTTCACAATCTTTACATGCGTGGTTTTCGTAAACGTGATCGCTATTTGCAGTGTAGCCACAAGCACAAGTTGTCGAGTGTTGAAGACCATTTATCGACTCAAATGTGAAAATGTGATCTTCCATTTCGATTTGAGCGCCACAGCCCGAGCAAACCTTTTGGTGTTGTTCGCTATTGCCTTCGATAGGTTTAATTTCTGTAGATTCGTGAGAACAATAGGTAACTTCGATGGATGCAATGCGTCTTTGTTTACCAGAATTGCCAATTTTGAACACTACAGAATTAGAATTACCAGACCAAGTATTACTGTTGTTACTTTCGATTGTAATATCGCCAGATGTTATTGTTGCGTCGCCATCGCTTGTGCCAAATACAAACTCTATTTTTGTAATGTATGTACCTTTCGGTGCCGTAATTGTAATTGTATTTTTATTATACAATCTAAGAGCAGCACCATCAGTATTATATACGGGAACGTTACTACCATTACTTTTATCAAATGTAAACTTAACTCCGTTTATAGCATATGCTGACAATTCTCCCTTGTTTTCAACGCCTAACTTAGTAGCAACAAGATATGCTATTCTAATGCCCATATCTTTAGGAATCGTGAAAGTATAATCTTTGGTTGCCGTTACTCCATTAAACGTTGCCGTTGCGGTGAGTATGATAGTTTTGTTAGCCATTTTAGAAGCAGTTATTGTTGCCTTGCCTGTTGCGTTGTCAATAGCAAACACTTCAGCATTGCTGGATACCCAACTGATTGAACCAACGTCGTAGATAGGTAAATCGTATTCTTGAGCGTCAATGGTGTCGCCAAATGTAATTTTATCGAGAATATTTTGAGCGGTTACAAGCACTTCACCATTACGTTCCACTACGATAGCATTTTGGATTTCCGGTGTATTACCCTTATAGTTGATAATTTGACCATATACAACGATTATATCATTTTGTTTTACAATGGAATTATAGCTTGTACCATCGTATGCTTTCAATCCATAAAGAGTAAAAATATTGCCATTTGCATCGGCAATCTTTGCACTTCCACTACTTGCCGTTATTGATTTAACTCGACCAAACACAAAATAACTTTCCGTTGTGGTGCCATTATTTGCCAGAGCTTTGGCAATTTCAATTGCATCAGGAATAGATGTGAGTGTTATATTGGACGTTGATTGAATAAACAAGCAACCTTCAGCACTACACTTACCGCCTTCGACATTATGATTTTCCTTTACTGTAGTGATTGTTCCACATATCGAACACTCTGCCCAGTGACCATCGTCGTCGAATTTAACAATGTCGGTGTGTTCAGCTTCGTCAAGGTGTGTACCGCAACCGTTTTTGCACGTGTGATAATGTTTACCGTCGTCCGTTGTTTTCCAATCGGTTGATGCTTTATGTCCGTTTGTTGTGTCAACAGCGATTGTAAGGTCAACAATTTCTGCGCCGTCACTATCAAAGTGATTTTTACAGTATTCGCAATCTTTGTGACCTTTTGTACCTTCTTTAACACAAGTTGCAAGTACTTCGTTAATCCAGTCGCCAAACTTGTGCGAACTTTCGTCAATTTCAATTACAAGGTCTTTTACTTCCACAACTTTGCCGTCAACAAGCAATGCACCACAATCATCGCAAACGTCATGTGCTTTTGTGCCTGCCGTTGTGCATGTTGCGGGGATTTCGTCCTTGTGGGTGGTGTGTACGTGACCTGTTGCTGGAATTTCGACTTTGGTCGTGTATTCACATCGAGAACAAGTTTCGTATGCATTCCAACCTGCTTCGGTACAAGTAGGTGCTTGACCATTGTGATTAACTATAACGTGACCTTTGGGAAGAACTGTTTTGCCTGTCGTTTCGTGGCAAAGAGTACATTCTTTGTGTGCAGAGTAACCGTCGTCTGTGCAAGTTGCAAGTTTTTCCTCAACTTCTTGCCAGTTGTGACCGTTTGTTGTATCGACTGCGATTGTTAAACTTGAAAGTTCGTTTTTGCTACTATCAAAGTTATGTTCACAAGCGGAGCAATGATAGTGACCTAACGTGCCTTCTTCAACGCAAGTTGCAG
>CAZIGE010000108.1:0-4904 GCA_964538475.1 uncultured Oscillospiraceae bacterium
CCAGTATCCCATCCCCACCTACTCCATCACAAAGGACTTTGACTGGAGCGAAACGGAAAATAACCGCCTGCTGTTCGAAATGACGGCAAAATACGGCACGCCCTATTTCTCCAACTACATCAATTCCGACATGGAGCCGTCCGACGTGCGCAGCATGTGCTGCCGCCTGCGCCTGGATCTGCGCGAGCTGCGGAAAAAATCGGGCGGCTTCTTCGGCTCGGGCGAATCGACCGGCTCGATCGGTGTCGTCACGATCAACCTGCCGCGCATCGCGTATCTGGCGCGCGACGAGCAGGATTTCTACGCGCAGCTGGATAAGATGATGGATGTTGCCGCGCGCAGCCTGAAGATCAAGCGCACCGTCATCACGCGTCTGATGGAAAACGGCCTCTATCCGTATACCAGGCGGTATCTGGGCACGTTCAGCAATCACTTCTCCACCATCGGCCTGATCGGCATGAACGAGGTCGGCCTGAACGCCAAGTGGCTGCGCGCCGATCTGACCGACCCGCGGGTGCAGGAATTTGCCAAGCAGGTGCTCGACCATATGCGCGAGCGGCTTTCGGATTATCAGGAGCAGTACGGCGACCTGTACAACCTGGAAGCAACCCCGGCCGAGTCGACGACCTATCGCTTTGCCAAGCACGACAAGGAGCAGTACCCCGATATCATCACCGCGCACGAGGGTGCCACGCCCTACTATACCAACTCGTCCCATCTGCCCGTCGGCTATACGGAGGATATCTTCTCCGCACTGGAGATCCAGGACGATCTGCAGACCCGCTATACGTCCGGCACGGTCTTCCACGGCTTCCTGGGCGAAAAGCTGCCGAACTGGCAGTCCGCTGCCGCGCTGGTGCGCAAGATCGCGGAAAACTATAAGCTGCCGTATTACACCCTTTCCCCCACCTATTCCGTGTGTGAGGAACACGGATATCTGGCGGGCGAGCATTTTACCTGCCCCATCTGCGGCAAAAAGGCAGAGGTCTACAGCCGTATCACGGGTTACTACCGCCCCGTGCAGAACTGGAACGACGGCAAGAGCCAGGAATATCGCGACCGCAAGGTCTATAAGCCCGATGTTTCCGCCATGCAGGTGGCGGATGCAACGCCCGAAGCACCGCAGACCGCGCCCGTTCCGCAGCCCGATGCGGCGGAAAAGACGGTTTCCGCGGGAACGCTGACGCTTTTCTCGCGCGTCACCTGCCCCAATTGCCGCGTCGCGGAGGCGCTGCTGAGCAAGGCGGGCGTTCCGTTCCAAAAGCGCATCGCGGATGAAGATCTGGAACTGTGCCGCGCGCTGGGCGTGAAGGGCGCACCGACGCTGATCGTCTCGGACGGCGAACACCGCGACAGCTATTACGGCGTGCCGGAGATCAAGAAGTATTTGGCATCCCTGTAAACGATCGGAGCCGGGCAAACGCCCGGCTCCGTGTGCCGAAAGACCCCCCAATGCCCCATTATCGGAAAGAAGGTATAGAATATGTATGATATCCTTGTGGTCGGCGGCGGCCCTGCGGGGCTTACCGCCGCCGTTTACGGCCTGCGTGCGGGCAAAACCGTGCTGGTGATCGAAAAGTCCGGCTTCGGCGGGCAGATCGCCTTTTCCCCCAAGGTCGAGAACATTCCCGGCACGCGTTGCATCCGCGGCGCGCAGTTCGCCGACGATCTGACCGGGCAGGCCATGGAGCTCGGCGCGGATATGGAGCTGGAGACTGTGACGCAGATCATCCCCGGCTCGCCCTTTACCGTCTGCACCGAGGAGGGCGGCACATATCGAGCCAAAACCGTCCTCCTGTGTACCGGCGTTCGCCATCGCACGCTGGGACTGCCCGGGGAGGCGGCGCTGATCGGAAACGGCATTTCCTTTTGCGCGGTCTGTGACGGCGCGTTCTACGCGGGGCAGGATGTCGTGATGGTCGGCGGCGGCAATTCCGCCATGCAGGAGGCGCTGCTGCTCAGCGAGGTCTGCCGCACGGTCACGATCGTGCAGAATTTGCCCGATTTTACGGGGGAGCAGAAGCTCGCGCAGGCGCTGCGCGAAAAAGAGAATGTCCGCGTCCTGTTTTCCGCGCTCGCGGTCGGCTATCGCTGTGAAAACGGCGCGCCCATCGGGCTGGAAGTCCAAACATCCGACGGCATCGTGCAGACTGTCCCGGCTTCGGGGATCTTCCTCGCCGTCGGCCTGCAACCGCAGAACGAGGCGTTCGCATCGCTGGCCGAGCTGGACGCACAGGGCTATTTCGATGCGACGGAAGCCTGCCTGACCAAAACACCGGGGCTGTTTGTCGCGGGCGATTGCCGCCGCAAGCAGATCCGTCAGGTGACGACGGCGGCCGCCGACGGCGCGGTCGCGGCCATGGCTGCCTGCCGTTTCCTGCAAAACGCGGCGGAAACAGACGGCTGACAGCTATTTGCACAATTTTTCATCGCAAAATTTGTGAAAAAATGCCAAACCACAAAACCGCGTTTGTATGGTATGATAGTAGAGTATTCGGACAGCCCCGATGCGTTTTTTGCACGCGGGGTGCCGCAAAATCGTCATTTTTCTACATTTGGAGGCGTTTTTTATGAGTAACCGAACCTGCCTGGGCGTGGAATTCGGCTCGACCCGCATCAAGGCCGTTACCATCGACGAAGAATTCAAGCCCGTCTCGTCCGGCGATTTTACCTGGAAGGCCGCTTACGAAAACGGAATATGGACATACGACCTCGCCGATGCCTGGAACGGCCTGAAAACCGCACTGCGCGGCATTGAAAACCGCGAGGATATCGCCGTCGCCGGGCTTTCCGGCATGATGCACGGCTATCTGGTCTTTGACAAGGACTGGAATTTGCTCGTGCCGTTCCGCACCTGGCAAAATACGATCACCGCACAGGCGGCAGCGCAGCTGACCGAGCTGTTCCATTACAACATCCCCCAGCGCTGGACGATCGCCCACCTGTATCAGGCCGTTTTGAACAACGAGCCGCACGTGGACAGGATCGCGCACGTTACCTCGCTGGCCGGGTATATCCATTACCGCCTCACGGGCGTGAACGCGCTCGGCATCGGCGAATGCTCCGGGCTGTTCCCCGTGGACAGCGAAACGAACTGCTACGACGATGAAATGCTTGCCAAATTCAACCAGTTGGTCGCAGACCGTGACCTGCCCTGGTCGCTGTCCGACGTGCTGCCCGGCGTTCTCGTGGCGGGCGATAACGCCGGATGTCTGACCGAGGAGGGCGCTGCGCTGCTGGACGGGCTGCTTGCGCCCGGGATCCCGTTCGCCCCCGTCGAAGGCGACGCGGGAACGGGCATGACCGCGACCAACGCCATCGCAGAGCGCACGGGCAATGTCTCGGCGGGCACCTCCATTTTCTCCATGGTGGTGCTGGAAAAGCCGCTGGAAAATGTTTATGAGGAGATCGACCTGGTCAGCACGCCCGCGGGCAAGACCGTTGCCATGGTGCACGGGAACAACTGCACCAACGACTCCAATGCGTGGGTCGGTATCCTGCGCGAGAGCGCCGAGCTGCTGGGTGCCGCGCCGTCTACCGGCGAGGTCTTTACCAAGCTGTATCAGAAGGCGCTCGAGGGCGAGCCGGACTGCGGCGGCGTGCTGGTGTGCAACTATATGGCCGGCGAGGGCGTGACCCATCTGGACGAAGGACGCCCCATGGTGGTGCGCAGACCCGGCGCGAATTTTACGCTGGCAAACTTCTTCCGCGCCACGCTGTATGCCACCGTGGCGACGCTGAAGATCGGCATGGACATTCTGGCGCAGGAAAATGTCGCCATCGAAAGCCTGACCGGACACGGCGGCCTGTTCAAGACCCCGCAGGTGGGGCAGAAGATCATGGCCGCGGCCTGCGGCTGCCCCGTCACCTGCATGGAGACGGCCGGAGAGGGCGGCCCTTACGGCATGGCGCTGCTGGCTTCCTACCTGCTGAATAAGCAGCCGGGCGAAACGCTGGAGCAGTTCCTGTCCGAAAAGGTCTTCCGCGACGCAAAGAGCACGACCGTCGAGGCCGAGGCCGCCGATCGCGAGGGCTTCGAGCGCTATATGCACGATTTCAAGGCGCTGCTGGAAGTGGAACGCAAGGCCGTGCAGGCACTGTGAGAAAAGGGCGGAGGATGCTGCGATGATAAAAGGATTTAAGATGAAGCTCTACCCCGGCATGGAGGCCGAGTATAAAAAGCGGCACGATCAGCTGTGGCCGGAAATGCAGGATATGATCCATCGGCACGGCGGGAAGAATTATACCATCTTCCTGGATCGGGAGACGAATGTCCTGTTCGGCTATATCGAGATCGAGGATGCCGACCTCTGGGCAAAGAGCGCGGATACGCCCATCAATCGGAAGTGGTGGGATTTCATGGCCGATGTCATGGAGACAAATCCCGATAACAGCCCCGTGTCGGAAGATCTGTACGAGGTCTTCCATCTGGACTGACGCAAGAAGCATTTGGAGGAACCGGCATGTCTTTGCATGAATCTGCCGAAATGTATCTGGAAACCATCTACCGCCTGTCGCACACCGGTGCCAATGTGCGCAGCATTGATCTGGCGGAGGCCATGGGCTATTCCAAGCCCAGCATCAGCCGCGCGGTCGGCCTGCTGAAAAAGGACGGCTATCTCAGCGTGGACGAAGACGGCTTTCTGATACTGACGCAGGACGGCGCAGCGGTCGCGAAGAAAATTTACGAGCGGCATACCGTGCTGTCCACTGCGCTGGAAACGCTCGGCGTGGATGCCGAGACGGCCGCGGAGGATGCGTGCAGGATCGAGCATGTCATCAGCGACCGAAGCTTTGCCGCCATCAAGGCGCATCTGGGGCAATACAGCCCGAAGAAATGAGTAGTAAGTAGGCTCTATGTCAATAGTTGGGGTAGAGGTCAAATAAGAATATTTTCAAATTGG
>CAZIGE010000109.1:0-4606 GCA_964538475.1 uncultured Oscillospiraceae bacterium
TTTGCCAGCTTGAGGGTAGCATTTCTTCTCTTGCACGTCCTCGTTGCCCAGCTGACTCTGGTCTTCTATAGTTCGACTCGCCCTCCTTATTTGTACGGGATCATCTTCTTGATGGCGCTGACATTGGTCTGATCCGCATAGGCGGTATCGCGCAGATGACGGGTACGCTTGGTGGTCTTCTTGGTGAGGATGTGTCTTTTGTAGGCGCGGGCTCTCTTGACCTTACCGCTGGCGGTCAGGTTGAATCTCTTCTTAGCACCACTGTGGGTCTTCAGCTTGGGCATAGGTAGTTCTCCTTCCAAAATATCTTTTGTTTACTTGCTGTTCTTGGGCGTTAAAAACATTGCCATGAAGCGGCCTTCCAGCTTCGGATTTTTTTCCATGGACGCGATCTCGGAGCAGGCCGCGCCGAAATCCAGCAGCAGCTTTTCGCCCAGATTGGTATGCGCCATCTCACGGCCGCGGAAGCGGACGCTGACCTTGACACGGTTGCCGTCGGCCAGGAATTTCTGTGCGGCTTTGACCTTGGTGTTCAGGTCGTTCGTGTCGATGCTCGGGCTCATGCGGATCTCTTTGACTTCCACGACCCGCTGATTTTTCCGAGCGTCCTTTTCCCGCTTCTTCTGATCGTAGCAGAATTTGGAATAGTCCATGATCTTGCACACGGGCGGCACGGCATTGGGCGAGATCTTCACCAGATCCATCCCCTGTTCCTCGGCCATGGCATTCGCCGCCGCAGCGGAAACGATCCCCAGCTGCGCACCGTCTGCGCCGATCAGGCGCACTTCCCTGTCGCGGATCTCCTCATTAAGCTGATGTTCTAACTTGGCTATGGTAAGCACCTCCAAAAACAAATCACAAAAAAGCGGATGCCAAAGCATCCGCATACTCGCACGATTTCCCCACAGGGGACGGCAGAATATTGACCGCTGAACCTGAGGCGGGCGGTGAGGCGGATGTCTCGGCCTTCTTTATTACAGACGGATTTTACCACAGGGCGCGCCGCTTGTCAAGGATTATTTTGCGCAAATGCAGAGGATTTTTTCGTCGGTTTGCGGCAAATATTTACATAAGATTTACAAAAAACCACCGTTTCCATCTCTTGCCCGATTGATTTTTCCCGCGCCGACCGCTATAATAACGCTCATCCTACCAAAGCGAGGTCTTCACCATGTCCGTCTCCGCACGTTCCGGGCGCCGCACGGGCGCGATGCTCTGCACGATCGCAGTGTCGCTCCTGCTGCTGCTCTCGTTTTTATGTTTCTTTTCCGCCTGCTGGTATGTACGCGTATACGGCAGGACAGGGTTCGATTCCATCCTCTTCACGCTCGGCGCAGGGCTCAGCGGCGCAGACACAGGGCTGATTCTGAGCTTTACAGGCGGTGCCGCCGTTCCCGCGGTCGTATGCAGTGCGGCGGTCTGCCTCCTTCTTTTTGCGTTTCGCAGGCCCGTAAAGCTGCGCGGTCACCTGCTTCGTCCGCTTCGGCGCGGGGCTGCGCTGCTTCTTTGTCTCGGATCGTCCGTCGGGCTGCTGACGCTCGCGTCGTTTCATTCTGGTCTGGTGGACTATGTGCTCGCTTCCGTGCGTGAAAGCGAACTGTACGAGTCCGAATACCGCGACCCGCAGCAGGTGCAGATCACCTTTCCCGAGCAGAAGCGCAACCTGATCTACATCTATCTGGAAAGCATGGAAACGAGCTACATGGACACCGCCTCGGGCGGCGCGCTGGCGTATAACGTCATCCCCGAGCTGACGCAGCTGGCGCAGGACAATGTCAATTTCTCCCACAGCGACGGCGTCGGCGGCTTTCTGGATGCCTCCGGGACGAGCTGGACGGTCGGCGCGATGGTCGCGCAGACCGCCGGTGTGCCGCTGAAAGTGCCCGAGGGCATTGCCGATCAGGCCAACGGCTACGGCAAGGACGGTACGTTCCTGCCGGGGCTGCGCACGCTCTCCGATATTTTGCACGCACAGGGCTATTATCAGGCGATCATGTTCGGCTCGGATGCCGATTTCGGCGGTCGGAAAACATATTTCCAAACGCACGGTGTCGATCGGGTCTATGACCTTTACACCGCCCGGTACGACGGCACCGTCTCCCCGGGTTACTGGAACAACTGGTGGGGGTTCGAAGATAAGATCCTCTTCGAATACGCGAAAAAAGAGCTGACCGAGATCGCCGCACAGGAACAGCCCTTCGCCTTCACCATGCTCACCGTGGACACCCATCACATCGGCGGCTACACCTGCGAGCTTTGCGGCAGCGAATATGCGCAGAGCTACGAAAACGCCATTGCCTGCTCGTCGCGTCAGGTCGCACAGTTCATCTCCTGGCTACAGCAGCAGGATTTCTATGAAAACACCACCGTCATCATCACGGGCGACCACTACTCCATGGACAACGGCTATTTCACCGAAAATGTGGCATCCGATTACACCCGCCATGTTTACAACTGCTTCCTGAACGCTGCTGCCGTGCCCGTACAGGAGAAAAACCGTCAATTCTGCGCCGTCGATATGTTCCCCACCACGCTGGCCGCCATGGGCTGTCGGATCGAGGGGGATCGGCTCGGTCTGGGCACAAATCTGTTCTCCGCCCTGCCGACCCTGAGTGAACACATGGGACACAGTGCGTTCAACGACGAACTGGCCAAGCGCTCGGCCTATTATGCCGAACATTTCTACGACTGAGCCGCACCGCGTTACAGGATGTTCCACCAGAGCAGCGCATGATTTTGCCGCATCGCGTCGCTGAGACGCGCCAGATGCACGCACGCGGCGGAAAAGTCCGTCTGCTCCTCCTGCGCGCCGTATTCCGCCAGCTCTGCGAACAGGCTCTCCATTTCCTCCATGGACGCGTGATCCGCCAGCGCCGCCACCGGTTTTCGCACCGCGTTCCATTGCGTTCGCGCCTGCGCGACCAGTCGGCGCGCGTTTTCCCAGTCACCGCCGTCGGCAGCCCGCGCCGCGGCGGTCAGCGCCGCGGAAACGGGCTCTTGCACCCGCTCCATGGCCACCCCCGCCGCAACGCTCATCCCCAGCGTCAGCAGCAGGATCGCACACCCCGCTCGAATTCGCCTCATGGACGCAACTCCTTTTTCAGCCAGTAAATATGATCGCCCGCATCCACGGTAAGCAGCCACGTCTCGCCTACCGTGGTTTTTTGCTGCTTCAGCACGCGATGCAGCCACTGCTCGTCCTTCCCCGCCAGCGTCAGGTTGTCGCGCAGCAGGCAGCCGTCTTCGATAACGGTGATGGGCAGATACTGCCGCCGCGCATCGATCCCCGCATCGCAGGCGGTCGCGGGCATATCCTTCGGATACGGAAATACAGAAAGGTTGCCGTTCGTTTCCAAAATGGCATACTGCACACTGTTCAGATCCAGCACATCTTTTTCCCGCAGATGGCTGGTCAGCTCGTCGAGTGTGATCCCCGTGCGCCGCAGGTTATTTTGCAGGATGCTTCCGTTTTCGATCAGGATCACCGGCTTGCCGCACAACAGCCGCCGAATACGCAGGTCGCGCATCGAAAGCCCGGAAAGCAGCAGCTCCAACCCCAGCACCACCAGCACGGGCAAAAGCCCGACATACAGCGCGATGCCGCCGTTTTGCATCGGAATCGATACCAGATCGGCGATGAGCATCGTCACCACGAATTCCGACGGCTCCATCTGCCCGATCTGCCGTTTCCCCATAAAGCGCACAACGGCGATCAGAACGATATACAGCAGCACCGTGCGAAAATACGACGTAAGCAAACAATCGCCTCCCGCACACAGTATTTCCGAAAACGGTAAAAAAATGCAAGACCTGCGGCATACACCGCAGGTCTTGCATCAGAAAGAGGAGAGGAAAAATGAAAAAGAAGAAAAGAAGGATTTGTCTATATATTAAAATATAAATATAAAAAAAGTAAGCGGTTAATTGTTAAGAATGCTTGAAGTTCTGTGAAGACGCAGTGTTCACCCCGGAAATACACCGAAAATATTTTATTTGCGTATGTTCTTTCTCAGGGGGATATGTGGCCGTTTTCACGCACCTTGCCGTATGCCGTATCCCGCTGCGCCCCGCTTATGGGAAAAATCACCAAAAACAGCGGCCAAAATCTGGCGAAACGGTGCATTGCAATTGCATTTGACATATGCTAAAATCATGTTTATCCGGGCGTGGTGCGCCTACTCCACCATAATAGCCGCACCTGCGCTGAATAAAAAGGAGGAAACGACCGTCAGACTCACGGTACGGCAGTGTGGAGACCTGCCGCAAAGCCTGTGGGATCTCGCTTCCCACAGCGCGAGGACGCACGCGAAATTCAGGTGCGTTCAGAGTCAGAAAACAATGGCAACCTTAACCCTGAAAAACGTCAAGAAGATCTACCCCCACAGCCAGGACGAAGGCAAGAAAAAGAAGAAAAAGAAGCACGACGAGCCTGAAAAGGAAAAGGCAAACCTGCAGATCACCGAAGAAGGTGTCGTTGCCGTCCAGAAGTTCAATCTGGAAGTCAAAGACAAGGAATTCGTCGTTCTGGTCGGCCCTTCCGGCTGCGGTAAGTCCACCACGCTTCGTATGATCGCCGGTCTGGAGGAGATCACCGAGGGCGAGCTGT
>CAZIGE010000110.1:0-4421 GCA_964538475.1 uncultured Oscillospiraceae bacterium
TTCTACTAGATTTTACATTTGCAAGCATATCCAAAATGTTGTTATACATTTGCAAGAACGTAGAAGTCGTAAGCTTTTTGGCTAGTGTACTATTACCACCAGCGCAACCAACTGCAACTTCTATAGCCTGGCTATCCACTTTGTCTTCTTTAAGAAGTTCAGCAATAGAAGCATCATCTATATTATCTATATTTATTGTCTTCACTCTGGACAAAACCGTACTCAACAAATTTTTTGTGTTTGAACAGGTTAAAATAAATACAACATTTTTAGGAGGCTCTTCCAAACTCTTCAAAATTTTATTTTGACTCTGTTCATTCATGTTTTCGACATTTAATAGGCAATACACCTTTTTATCTGCTTCATATGGGCTAACGTGTAGGTCTGCTATTATTTCATTGGTTTGATTTACATCAATTTTGCCGTTTGTTCCATATATAAACACATCTGGGTGGATATTGTTTTTCACCCTTTCTAAACTTGCATGAGTTATTTTGGCAGATAGAGAATATGCTATATTTTGAATAAACAAACTATCTGCACTACAGAGTAAGTATGCATGACTTGCACTTCCCTTTTCAAAATCTGATGCAATTTGGTTGAATTGCTTGTTCTTTAAAACTAAATTTAAATAATTCATAATTAAAAACTACCACAATATGCTCGGTTTGTCAATTTATTATGCGAAAGAAACAATAATCAAAAGACAAACTACAAACAATATTAAATAATTAAGACATCGTCAATTTAATTATCGACCGTTGACTATCTCGAGATATTTTTTGTAAAACAAAAAGACGCAAATAATATAAGCGGTTGACTTTACTAATGCGTCTTTTGTGCTTTTATTAATAATTTCACTTGGCAATTAAGAAATTTTGAGAACCTTCATTTGTATAGTTCCACCAGGGGTTTCAATATCTACAACATCGCCTTTTTTCTTGCCAATAAGTGCCTTGCCCATAGGTGATTCGTTAGAAACATAACCTTTGTCTGGATTGCTTTCTATTGAACCTACAATTTTGTACTCTAATTCTTCATCAAATTCTAGGTCATATAGTGTTATGGTATTGCCCACTTGAATGCTGTCTGTTGATAAATTATTGCTGTCTACAACTTTTGCGTTTTTGAGTGTGTTCTCTATGTTGAAGATTTCACTTTCTAGTTGAGTTTGTTCTTTTTTTGCAGCATCGTATTCACTATTTTCACTCAAATCGCCAAATTCTCTGGCAGTTTTAATGTGGTCAGCCACAATAGGACGGCGCTCCACCTTGAGATATCTCAATCTTTCCTCTAATTCTTTTTTGCCTTGTGATGTTATAACCAAATCTGCCATAATTTTTCTCCTTAATTTTTTACGCGCATATTATATATTCTAAACTTCCATTTGTCAAATATTTTAGAAAAATAATTTTCAATATCCTTGCTTTATTTTGACAGAATATGTTAACATTTTTTCATAAGGAGTTATGTTATGTTGAAAATTTGGGCAAAAGTTATGGATAGTGATAAAATTAGCACTCAATGGGTGTATGAAAGCATTGATTCTTTTTCTGATGACACATTTTATCTTCATGTGGCAGAAATTTGCCATAAGCTTGATTTGCCCAGCCCTATTGTGTTGCCAATGCATATAAAACACTTCACTCGCTACAAAAGCACAACATTCAAAGCACGAGATTTTGTAGAAAACATTTCTTTTGACAAACTTGTGTTGGAGGATATATCTCAATAAAAGATATGTTCTTTTTGTCTAAAAAGAACCAAAAACGCGGGACAACAAACGGGGACCACGCGAAAATGTAAAACATTTTTGTGGGGAAAGGAACAACCGAGCATAAAGATGCAAACTTTGCGAATAGCAAAGGTGCAAGACAAGCGAGAGTTGTGACGCCATTCTCCCCATACCCCTGCAAACGCTTAATGGGGATAATAAATTTATTTATATATCTAAAACCAAGATTTTGTTTGAAGAATCCTGGTTTTTTTATGAAAAAATTATTTAAAAAAATAGGAAACCGATGTTTCCTATTTTTTGCTTTTCAAATTAGTTTTGTTCTAATTATTCTGCGTCTGTAGCTTTTGGCTCTTCTACAGTTTCAACTGCTTCTGCTGGAGCTTCAACTGCTGGTGCGCTAGCAACTTCTGCTGGAACAGCTTTTTTTGCTTGAACAGAACCAACGATTGCATAAGCACCGATAACAGCACTAGCCAAGAATGTCATTAGTGGACGCAATAGACTTAATGTCCAAAGAATATCTTCTGCACTGCCTTCTTGAGCCATAGCTTGCAAGAAGTAAATCCAGTCTGGTGTGTGCGTAGGTGCTACAATGCAAGATCCAACAAGTTGCAATGCAACAAGTAGAACGGTTGCAACAATGCTTTTTGTTAGGCTCAAATTGCGATTTGATTTCTTGTTCATAATTTCATAAATCATTAGACCAAGATATGCAAGCAAACCATAATAGTAAATACCATATGTTGGGCTTGAGCCACCAAAAATCATAAGAACAAACATTGCAATTGTAAGACCCATTCTGCTTTTTGGGCTATTCTTGAACACTCTGATTGTATAAATTTGTAGTAGAATTACTACAACCAATCTCACTGCGGCAAGTACGAAAGATAGACCAAAGTTGTCGTATAGGATTTCTTTAAAAGTGTAAACAACATCAAGAAGCAATGTTATTGTCCACAATTCTAATAACCCCCCCCCCACGATTCTGAGCGCTTTCTGAACTTTAGATTCCATATTAACCCCCCTTTTATTATTTATGCAAAAATTCTTAATTTTAGAACCCTTGTAACTTATTTTGACATATTGCGACAAGCGTTGTCAAGCAAACATGAAAGAGGAAACGATTTTTTTTGCATTTTTATATTATCAAATTTTAGTAAAAACCACCTTTAATATTATATGATTGAAACATCTTTTGCCAAAATAAAGGTGGCAAAACCGCATGCACCGTCTCTCTTGAGTATGTCATGCAAAAGTAAACATCTTACAAACACTTCACATCAATAAACATTTTAAGATTCTTCACTCCGTTCAGAATGACAAAAGGGTGTGTCTTACTAACTGCTACACTCATACTAAAAAAGTGTTGTTCATTTTCTTCATGGCATGCCATGTCAAAGCGATGGTATAACTCTTATGTCCCGCGTTCTTTATCCTTTTGTGTTTGTGTTATGTTAAACATGAGCAAAACATCTTATTTACTGCGGTTGTTCGGTGCTTGTGTCATGTCGCGTGTTTGTGTCATGTTGAATGAAATGAAACATCTTACAAACACTTCACATCAATAAACATTTTAAGATTCTTCACTCCGTTCAGAATGACAAAAGGGTGTGTCTTACTAACTGCTACACTCATACTAAAAAAGTGTTGTTCATTTTCTTCATGGCATGCCATGTCAAAGCGATGGTATAACTCTTATGTCCCGCGTTCTTTATCCTTTTGTGTTTGGGTTATGTTAAACATGAGCAAAACATCTTATTTACTGCGGTTGTTCGATGCTTGTGTCATGTTGAATGGAGCATTTTCATAAAGGCATGTCATTCTGAATGGAGCATATGCGTAATGAAGAATCTTATGCCCAACGTTCAATAGTCGTTAAAAGATTCTTCACTGCGTTCAGAATGACAAAAGGGTTCACTCTACTCACTTCGTTCGGAAGGACAACAGGGTAGTGTTTGTGTCATGTTGAATGAAATGAAACATCTTACAAACACGTTGCATAAATTGTCGTTAAAAGATTCTTCACTGCGTTCAGAATGACAAAAAGGATACTACTTGAAACAATAGTACCCTTTCTTGAAACAATAAATTATAAGTATAGTGCTCAAATTTGTAATAAACGTTTTTTATTCTCCAATGTTTTGGCAACAAAACTTGGAGAAAGAGGAATAACCGAGCGATTATATGCAACCTTTGCGAATTTTCGCAAAGATGCAAGACAAGCGAGTGTTATGACGATTTGCAGGGGTTTGGGGACTGCCTCAATATCTTATGTTAAAAATCCTCTCCCACCAAAAGCGTTTTGAGGGGTGCGGGAAGAATGGAGTCACAACTCTCGCTTGTGAAGCCACTGTGCCTTTCGGCAAAGTGGCAACGACTGAACTCGGTCGTTCCTTTCCCCATCAAAATGTTTCACATTTTGGCGGGGTCCCCGTTAATATACCCAACCTTTTGGTTCTTTTAGGTTAAAAGAACATGGGACTCATTTCTTTATTTTATATGATAGGATATATGTATAACAATCATCAAATAATTATTAATTTACTCTATTATATAAACATCATGTTTGTTTAATCTAAATTCTAGTACAAGATGGACAATATAAATATTAAAACATGTCCTTATCTTGCGTTTGTAGGGGTTTGGGGAGAATCGCAACTCCCCAACCTTTTGGTTCTTTTAG
>CAZIGE010000111.1:0-4269 GCA_964538475.1 uncultured Oscillospiraceae bacterium
AAGCCAGACGGCCGATACGACCGAAACCGTTAATAGCAACTTTAACAGACATGGTGAATTCCTCCGTTTTTTCAAATATACCGCGATGCGGCATTGTAGAAATATTCCGATAGGCTTTTCCAAACCCATACGGCTTTATTATACAATACGGGATGATAATTGTAAAGTGGTGAAAATGGAAAATAACGTGTTTTTTTATCGAAATCTATTGAACGAATGTAACAAGTATACGCCGTTTTCTCGCGAAAGCCGCCGCCCGGAGGCGGCGGCTCGGATCAGGTTCACATCAGGAAGCCTGCTTCGTTACGGTGGCGGTAACGCCCATGAAGGACAGGGTCGCTTCCGTTGCGGAGGCATTCATGGAGTAGGGCTGGGACTGGAATTCGTCCGTTCCCTGCGTCCAGCTGTCGCCCAGATACAGTCTTCCGTCGGAGACGAAGTAGACCTGCTTCTGACCCTGGACATAACCGTCGAGCAGCGGTTTTACCATGCTGCTTGCGATGGATTCGCTGATGCCGAATTTTACCTTCGCGGCTGCCACGGCGGCATCCAGACAGGCGTTGTAATCGTCCAGCTCAATGCGGATGAACGCCGTGCCGTCATTGCCGAAGGTGCAGTACAGCTCGCCGTTGAGCCGGAATTCCATACCGCTGATACTGACCGTTTCATCCATCTGGGAATGCCAGCTGCCGAACAGATCCTTGCAGGCGGAGGTCTGGAAGCGGGAGTCGATGTTCAGTTTGCTGCCCTCGGTCTTGCCGCAGCGGGCGCAGGTCTTCGGTGCATCGGTGGTCGCGTCCAGCCAGTCGTGGCCGAGCGCCTTGTCCGCTTTCTTGCCGCAGACGGAGCAGACGGGCTTTTCGGTGCAGCTGCCGCCGACATAATCGTGGCCGTTGGCCTTGCCTTCGGTCTTGCCGCAGGTCTTACAGGTCCTGGCGTGTTCGCAGTCGGCATCCGCCCAGTCGTGGCCGTTGGCCTTGCCCTCGGTCTTACCGCAGACGGAGCAGGTCTTCGGCTTGTCGCAGGTCGCATCCTTCCAGCTGTGGTCGCCGATATCGCCCTCGGTCTTGCCGCAGACGGAGCAGGTCTTGGGATTTTTGCAGTTCGCTTTCTTCCAGCTGTGGTCGCCGATGTCCCCTTCGGTCACGCCGCAGGTCTTACAGGTCTTGGCGTGCTTGCAGTTTGCGGCCTCCCAGTCATGGCCGAACGGTTCGCCGACGGAATTGCCGCAGCGGGAGCAGGTGGGTGCCTCGGTGCAGGTGCCGCCGACGGGATCGTGGCCGAGCGCCTCGCCTTCGGTCGCGCCGCAGGTCTTACAGGTTTTTGCGTGTTCGCAGTCGGCATCCGCCCAGTCGTGGCCGAGTGCTTCGCCCTCGGTCGCGCCGCAGGTCTTGCAGGTTTTGGCGTGCTCGCAGTCGGCATCCGCCCAGTCGTGGCCGGTCACTTCCAGCTGCTTGCCGCAGACGGAGCAGGTAGCGGCCTCGGTGCAGCTGCCGCCGGTGGGCTTATGGCCGAGCGCTTCGCCCTCGGTCGCGCCGCAGGTCTTACAGGTTTTGGCGTGTTCGCAATCGGCATCCGTCCAGGTATGGCCGAGTGCTTCGCCCTCAGTTTCACCGCAGAGGGAGCAGGTCTTCGGATTTTTGCAGTCCGCTTCGACCCACTCGTGCTTGCAGCCCTTCGGGATAAGGACAGCGACGAGCACCGCGATCACCAGAACGGCCGCGACCGCCGCAACAATGTATATGTAGGGCTTTTCCAGTAGTTTCTTCATAAGAAACCTCCTTGATATAGTATCCACGCCATTGTACCACAGCTGCGGCGGAAATGCAAGAATTTTGCGGGCGCACGCGCGGGGAAAATGTCGATTTCGGCCTGCCAATATTTACCGCTGTGGGAAATCGCGGAAAAAATCGCAGATCCGATCTTCGTCGGCGGTCACATTTCCCTGACAGCACGCGGGTTTGCCGCCGCCGCGTCCGTTGAGCGCGCGATTCATTTGCGCGCAAAGCGCGCGCAGGTCGTTCGTCGGGTCGCTCAGGCAGTAAAGATATGCCCCGTTCTCACCGGAAAACACGGCGGCGCGCCCGCCGCACTGTGCCGCGATCAGACAGGCCAGTTCGCGCAGCTGCGCGCCGCTGAGCCCGCTCGTGAAATACAGTATATCGCCCTGCCCCGCAAATTGGCGGGCGAGCAGCGAAAACAGCTGCGTGTGCAGCTGCGCGATGGATTGCTTTTGCGCGGATACGAGCTCGTTCATTTTCTGCGCCGCTTCGCCGAGCTCCGACATCTGCGCGGAAAACGCCTGCGAAACGAGCCGCCCCTGTTCGAAGACCTGCCGCAGATAGCGCACCGCGCGCGACCCGCAGCGCATGACCAGACGCACACCGCCGCGAAGCCGCGTGCAGGAGGCGATGTGGATCATGCCGACCTCGCCGGTGGCGGCCGTATGGATGCCACAGCAGGCGCAGCAGTCTACGCCCGGGATGCGAACCAGACGAATGGGGGGTGACAGGGGCTTCTTGCTGCGATAGGGGGTCTGCGCGAGTTCACTTTCCGACGGGAATGTGCATTCGACGGGCAGGTTTTCCCAAACATACTCGTTGGCCTGCTGCTCGATCAGGGGGATATCCGCCTGCGGGATCTCTCCGTCGAAATCGACCTCCATGCCGTCCGTCCCGACGTGAAATCCCGTGTTGTGGAAGCCGTAGCGGCGGAACACGATCCCGGATACGATATGCTCGCCGGTGTGCTGCTGCATCAGGTCGAAGCGGCGCGCGCGGTCGATCTGCCCGCGCACCGTCTGCCCGGGCGACAGCGGCGCGTCGCAAAGGTGAACGAGCGCGCCGTTTTCCTCCCATACCTGCGTGACCTGCGCGGTGCCCAGCGTACCGATGTCGCAGACCTGCCCGCCGCCGCCCGGATAGAACGCAGTTCGATCCGTCACCACGCTCCAGCCCGCGTCCCCGCGCCGACAGGAAAGCACCTGCGCGTCAAAATCCGACAGATGCGGGTCTTCGTAAAACAGCTTTTCCGTATGCATCGTTATCCTCCCGACCGTTTTTTATGGATGGGGACAAAAGACCGCCCCGATGTCTTCACAATTTTACCACAGGAAACACCGAATTGCCAGCCCTTTTTGCGCGGGATGGGGGAAGCCTGTGCCTGCAATAATGGTTTATGACAGACGAAACGGCGCACTGCCCGATGGACAGTGCGCCGCTGCGAACAGATGATGGAAAGTTTTCGGTGGGCGATCAGGCCTTTTCCAGCGCCAGCGTGCGCGTGGTGAGGTCGCAGACTTCGCGGGGCCCGAAATACTGGATCGCGCCGGGGTAGGTGAAGCAGGTCTCTTCCGCCCACTGTGCCCGGTGTGCTGCGAAGTAGCGGAACGGCGCGCCGTCCAGCTCCACCAGCGCCTTG
This sequence comes from uncultured Oscillospiraceae bacterium, assembly GCA_964538475.1. Classification (GTDB taxonomy): domain Bacteria; phylum Bacillota; class Clostridia; order Oscillospirales; family Oscillospiraceae; genus Faecousia. The sequence goes on from CAZIGE010000111.1 coordinate 3,421, forward strand.
CGGATAACGGGCTTGTCCTGCCCGTTGCGGCGCTCCATGTTCATCATCTTGGTGATGGGCATACCGCCTGCGACCCATTCTTCGGCGGGCGCGGCCAGATTGGACACCTTGGACAGGTAGCCGGTGTAGCCGTAGCGGATCAGCATGAACGCGTTATAGCCCAGCGAGTAGCAGTAATCTGCGTCGAAGTTGGAGGGGAATGCGCAGCGGCCTTCGTAGCCGAAGAAGTGGTGCAGCGGGGAGAATTTCCCGCTGTAGGTGCCTGCCTTTTTGCGTGCGGCGAGATTGTCGCGCACCAGCGCGGAGAACAGCTTCTCGGATTCGATCAGGGAGACCTGCACATTGCCGTGCGGGTCACGCTCCAGGAACAGCTGCTGCTGGATGTTTTCGGGCAAAATGGCGAACACGGCCATCGACTGCGCCGTCAGACCCGCCTCGATAAAGGCGTACTTCTCCTGCCAGGTGGGCAGCGCGTTGAAGCGGGCGGTCTTCTCGCCGGCCAGCAGCTCGTTGATCTCCGCGATCAGGACGGAGAACTCCGGCACGAATTCCACGATACCCTCGGGAATGATGGCTACGCCGAAATTCCAACCCTTCGCGGCACGCGCGGCAACGGAGTCGGCGATATAGTCGGCGATCTGCGCCAGACTCATCTTCTTTGCGGCGACCTCTTCGCCGATCAGGCAGATGTTGGGCTGCGTTTGCAGGGCGCACTCCAGCGCCACGTGCGAAGCGGAGCGTCCCATCACCTTGATGAAATGCCAGTATTTTTTTGCGGAGTTGGCATCACGCTCGATGTTGCCGATCAGCTCGCTGTAGGTCTTGGTCGCGGTGTCGAAGCCGAAGGAG
>CAZIGE010000112.1:0-4024 GCA_964538475.1 uncultured Oscillospiraceae bacterium
TCGGCCAGAAGCGCTCCACCGTCGCGCAGGTGGTGGAAAACCTGACCGCCGGCGGCGCGATGGACTATACTATCGTGGTTTCCGCGACTGCTTCCGAGCTGGCACCCATGCAGTACATTGCCCCCTATTCCGGCTGCACCATGGGCGAGCATTTCATGTATCAGGGCAAAGATGTGCTGGTCATTTACGATGACCTGTCCAAGCACGCGGTCGCTTACCGCGCCATCTCGCTGCTGATCCGCCGTCCGCCCGGACGCGAGGCATACCCGGGCGACGTGTTTTATCTGCATTCGCGCCTGCTGGAACGCGCCGCGCAGCTGTCCGACACCCACGGCGGCGGCTCGCTGACCGCCCTGCCCATCATCGAGACGCAGGCGGGCGATGTTTCCGCGTATATCCCGACCAATGTCATTTCTATCACGGACGGACAGATATTCCTGGAAACCGAACTGTTCAACGCGGGCGTGATGCCTGCGGTCAACCCCGGTATCTCCGTTTCCCGCGTCGGCGGCGACGCGCAGATCAAGGCCATGAAAAAGGTCGCAGGCTCGCTCAAGCTGCTGTATTCGCAGTACCGTGAGCTGCAAAGCTTTGCCCAGTTCGGCTCGGATCTCGATGCCGACACCAAGGCGCGTCTTGCGCTGGGCGAGCGGATCGTTGCCGTCCTGAAGCAGAAGAACAATGCCCCTATGGAGGTCGCGCAGCAGGTGTGCATCCTCTATGCGGTGACGAAAGGATATCTGGCCACGCTTTCTACGCAGGAGATCCCCGAATTCGAGAGACGGCTCGCCGAACTCCTTAACACGACCTATACCCAGGTTCCCGATGCGATCCGCCGCACGGGCAGGCTGGAACAGGACACGGAGCAGACGCTGCAAACGGCGCTGAATGCGCTGCTGGCCGAGTTCCGCCCGCAGGTCTGAGAGGAGGCGTACACGCATGGCAGGTGTTTCCTCCAAAGAGATCAAAAGCCGCATCCGCAGCATGGAATCTACCCGGCAGATCACCAAGGCCATGGAGATGGTCGCCGCGTCCAAGCTGCGCCGCGCACAGGCGCAGGTGCTCAACTCCCGCCCCTACTTTGAGACGCTGTATCAGACTGTCAGCGATATCGTTTCCTCCGATGACACGCTTTCCTCGCCTTACCTGACCCGGCGTCCCGTGCGGCGGGTCGCCTATGTGGTGATCGCGGGAGATCGCGGTCTTGCGGGCGGCTATAACGGCAATATCCTGAAGCTGTGCTATGCCGAAATGCAGGGCACCGACGCGGTCGTCCTGCCCATCGGGAAAAAAAGCGCGGAGTTTTTCAAAAGCCGCGGCGTACCCGCTCTGACCGAGCAGTACGCGGAGGCGGAGGATGTCTCCGTGGGCGACTGCTTTTCCATCGCGAAGATGCTTTGCGATGCGTTCCTGCAGGAGCACTTTGACGAGATCCGGCTCGGCTATACCAATTTCGTCTCGGTCCTTTCGCAGGTCCCCGCGACGATGCCTCTGCTGCCCCTCTGTGCGCAAAAGCCGCACGGGCAGGCCGCGCCGAATTCCGATATCGTGTACGAGCCGGACAGCGCGACCGTTTTCCACACGATCATTCCGGAATATGTCGGCGGGATCTTATACGGCGCGCTGTGCGAGAGCCGTGCCGCCGAGCAGGCTGCGCGGCGTACCGCAATGGACTCCGCCACGCAAAACGCCGATGATCTGATCGCCGACCTGAGCCTCAAGTATAATCGCGCCAGACAGGCTGCGATCACGCAGGAGATCACCGAGATCATCGCAGGCTCGTAAAGAAGCGTAACCAACACTTTTATCTAAGGAGTTGAATCCTATGGCCAAACATACAGGCTCCGTGATCCAGATCATGGGCCCCGTTCTTGATATCCGCTTCGCGGATGAACATCTTCCGCAGCTGCTTTCCGCCATCGAGATCCCGCATGCAGATCATACCATCGTAGCCGAGGTCGCGCAGCACATCGGCGATAATGTGGCTCGCTGCATCGCCATGAGCTCTACCGACGGCCTGCAGCGCGGTGCCGAGGCGGTCGATACCGGCGCCCCGATCTCCGTGCCCGTGGGCGAAGCTTGCCTCGGGCGGGTGTTCAATCTGCTCGGCCAACCCATCGACGATAAGCCCCCCGTGCAGACGCAGGAGCATTGGCCGATCCACCGCAGCGCCCCCGCCTATGAAGAGCAGCAGCCCGCAACGGAGATCCTGGAAACGGGCATCAAGGTCATCGACCTGATCTGCCCTTATGCCAAGGGCGGCAAGATCGGATTGTTCGGCGGCGCGGGCGTAGGCAAGACGGTCCTGATCCAGGAGCTGATCTACAACATTGCCACCGCGCATAACGGCTACTCCGTGTTTACCGGTGTCGGCGAGCGTACCCGTGAGGGCAATGATCTGTACAATGAAATGACCGAGTCCGGCGTTATCGAGAAGACCGCCATGGTATTCGGCCAGATGAACGAACCGCCCGGAGCGCGTATGCGCGTCGGCCTCTCGGGGCTTACCATGGCAGAGTATTTCCGCGATGTGAAGCATCAGGATGTGCTGCTGTTTATTGACAATATTTTCCGCTTCACACAGGCCGGTTCGGAGGTTTCCGCGCTGCTGGGACGTATGCCGTCTGCTGTCGGCTACCAGCCTACGCTCGCTACAGAGATGGGTGCCTTGCAAGAGCGGATCACGTCGACGCGCAACGGCTCGATCACTTCGGTGCAGGCGGTCTACGTCCCCGCCGACGATCTGACCGACCCCGCCCCCGCCACGACTTTTGCACATCTGGACGCTACCACCGTTCTTGACAGAGGCATCGCTTCGCTTGGCATTTATCCCGCAGTCGATCCGCTGGACTCCACCTCGCGCATCCTTTCTCCCGAGATCCTCGGCACAGAGCATTACGAAACTGCGCGTGCCGTGCAGAGCATCCTGCAGCGCTATAAGGAATTGCAGGACATCATCGCCATCATGGGCATGGACGAGCTTTCCGAGGCCGACAAGATCACCGTCAACCGCGCGCGAAAGGTGCAGCGCTTCCTGTCTCAGCCGTTCCATGTCGCAGAGCAGTTCACCGGCTATACGGGAACCTATGTGCCGCTGAAAGAGACGATCCGCTCCTTCCGCGAGATCATCGAGGGCAAGCACGATCACATCCCCGAATCGTTCTTCCTGTTTAAGGGCAGCATCGACGATGTGGTGCAGGCCTACGCAGCCGCGAACGGGGAGGGGTGCGCATGAACGCTTTCCCGCTGAAGATCGTCACGCCGGACGGGCCGATCTTTGAGGATGTGGCGCAGGAGCTGATCGTGCGCACCACCACGGGCGACCTCGGCGTTCTGGCGGGGCATACCGACTGCGTTGCGCCGCTCGGAATGGGGCGCGCCACGGTGATGATCGACGGGACGAAGCGCTACGCCGCCTGCATCGGCGGGATGCTGTCCGTTTCGAACGGGCGGGTCACGCTTGTACCCACGACATTTGAGTGGGCGGAGGATATCGATCTCCCGCGCGCGGAGCGTTCCCGCCAAAAAGCGCAGCAGATCCTTTCCGACAAGAGCGCGTCCGATACGGATATCCGCCTCGCAGAGGCGCGTCTGCGCCGTGCGCTGATCCGCAAAAGCGTCTCCACCGGGAAATGAGCCGCGCACCGACGCGAAATAAGCACAAAAAGGTCGTGTATCGTCATGGATACACGACCTTTTGCATGGAAAAGATGATCTCCCGTTTCGTCAGCCTTCCTCTACAACGATCTCCTTCACGCGAAGCCCCGGGTTGCGGCGGCAGATGAAATCGATCGCCCAGAAGCTGCTGTATACCAGCAGGCTGCGCCCGCGATAATCCTCCAGCAGCTCCGCATCCGACCCGAGGTTCAGCTCGCCCGCATCGCACGGACAGGCTTCGATCAGGCGGATCTCCTCGTACGGCAGGTACTCCATGCGAAGCTCCACGCCGTATTCGTTCTTCATGCGGTACTGGAACACTTCGAACTGCAGCGTGCCGACAACGCCGACCACGACTTCCTCCATG
>CAZIGE010000113.1:0-3784 GCA_964538475.1 uncultured Oscillospiraceae bacterium
CGCGTGTTTTCCATGATCCCGGCGCTGGCAAACGCGGAATTCGTCCGCTACGGCGTGATGCACCGCAACACGTTCCTGCGCAGCCCGGGGCTGCTGGATCGCTACTACGCCGACCTGCGTGATCCGCTGGTCGCCTTTGCGGGGCAGATGACGGGCGTGGAGGGCTACGTGGAGTCTGCGGCATCGGGTTATCTGGCTGCGGTCGCCATGGCGGCGAAGGTCAGGGGTACCGAGCTGCCCGATTTTCCGCGATCCACGGCCATCGGCGCACTGGGCTATTACATCAGTGACGATTCGGTGGAAAACTTCCAGCCGATGAACATCAACTTCAGCATCATTGCGCCGCCGGAGCAGCGCATTCGAAAAAAGAGTGAAAAAAATCTTGCCGTTGCGAACCGCTCGTTGCAGATCATCGATCGGCTCGTACAGCAGGGCGTGTAACAAAGAGAGGTATCTATGAAGATCATTATCGACGCCATGGGCGGCGACCATGCGCCTAATGCACCGCTGCTCGGCGCAGTGGAGGCGGCACGGCGGTACTGCGTGCCGATCGTGCTGGTGGGCAGGGAAGAGGCGATCCGCAACGCTATGGCAGAGGAAAACATCGAAGCGCTGCCGCAGGATGTGGAGATACGCCACGCCGATGATGTGGTGGACATGCATGACGACCCTGCCAACGTGATCCGAAAAAAGCCGAATTCGTCTATGGTCGTCGGCCTGCGTATGCTGGCGCAGGGAGAGGGTGACGCATTCATTTCCGCAGGCTCCACGGGCGCACTGCTGTCGGGCGCGACGCTGATCGTCAAGCGCGTCAGGGGCGTTCGCCGCGCGGCGATGGGGCCTGCCATGCCCAATAAAGCGGGCGGGAAGACCGTGATCTGCGATTGCGGTGCGAACGCCGAATGCACGCCGGAGTTTTTGCTGCAGTTCGGCCTGATCGGCGCACTGCACGCGAAGTCTGCTTACGGCGTGCGCGAACCGCGCGTCGGCCTGCTGAACATCGGAACGGAGGACAGCAAGGGAACCGCTCTGCAAAAGGAAGCGTATGCGCTGCTGCAAAACGCGGATGCGCGGGGACTGCTGCATTTTGTCGGTAATGTCGAAGCGCGCGATGTGCCGCTGGGTGCGGTGGATGTGGTGGTCTGCGACGGGTTTTCCGGGAATGTCCTGCTCAAATCCATTGAGGGAACTGCCATGTTCATGGGCAGCCTGATGAAGCACAGGATCTTCAAACGCAGCTTCTTCTCAAAGCTGGGGTATTTGCTGTGCAAACCGGGCGTGGATGAAGTGATGGGGATGCTGGATTACCGAACCATCGGCGGGACGCAATTCCTCGGCATTCAAAAACCTGTCATCAAGGCGCACGGCGCGTCCGATGCGCTGGCTTTCCGAAATGCCGTCGCGCAGGCCGTGGATGCGGTCAGAGCCGATTGCTCGGCAGAACTGGCATCCGCGCTGAAAACATGGACGGAGGGCGTACACGATGATTAAGGATCTGGAAACGGCCATCGGCTACCGCTTTCGCAATATCATGCTGCTGCAAAATGCGCTGACGCACTCGTCGTATTCCAACGAACGCTGGCATGACGGGCTGCGGAGCAACGAACGGCTGGAGTTTCTGGGTGACTCGATCCTCGGCATGGTCGTGGCGGAACACCTGTACCGCAGCTTTCCGAACCGCCCCGAGGGCGAGCTGACGCGTATGCGCGCGGATATGGTCTGCGAAAATGCGCTGGCGCAGATCGCACAGCGGATCGGACTGGGAAAGCATCTGCTGCTGGGACACGGCGAAGAGCACAGCGGCGGACGCACGCGCCCGTCTATTCTGGCCGACGCGGTGGAAAGTGTCATTGCGGCGTGCTTCCTCGATGGCGGCATGGAGGCCGCGCGGAGCTTTATCGACCGCTTCGTGCTGGAAAATGTGCCCGTGCAGCGTATGCATAATGTCGACTATAAAACGCAGTTACAGGAGCTCGTGCAACAGAAGAAAAACCAGCAGATCCAGTATTGCCCGGCGGGGGAATCCGGACCGGATCACGACAAGCAGTTTCTGGTCACGGTGCGGATCAACGGCACGGTCGTGGGCAGCGGCTCGGGCAGCAGCAAAAAGCGCGCCGAGCAGGAGGCCGCCAGAGCGGCCATCGGACAGCTGTATCCCGATCAATTGTAAAACAGAAAAGCAGCAGACGTTTGCCCGTCTGCTGCTTTTCTGTGTGATAGGCAGGAAAAATGCTTCGCTTTATTCGGCATGTACCTGCGCCATACGGCGCAGCACAGGCGCAAGATCGGTTTCCTCCCAGGGATGCCCCGCGACACCGAAATGACCGCACGCGGCGGTGGCGGAATAGATCGGGCGACGCAGCTGCAATGTGCGGATGATGCCGCCGGGGGTCAGGTCACAGGTGCGGCGCAGGAGCGCCGTCATTTCCCGGTCGGAGATCATCCCCGTACCGTAGCTGTCGACACGGACGGAAACAGGCTCTGCCACGCCGATGGCGTAGGCCAGCTGGACCTGCACTTTGGTCGCAAGGCCGGCGGCGACCAGATTTTTCGCCATGTAGCGTGCCATATATGCGGCGCTGCGATCCACCTTGGTCGGATCCTTGCCGGAGAATGCGCCGCCGCCGTGCGAGAAGTAGCCGCCGTATGTATCGGCGATGATCTTGCGCCCCGTCAGACCGGTGTCGCCGTTTGGCCCGCCGATCACGAAATGCCCGGTGGGGTTGATGTGGATGTGTGCCACATTCGCAATGTCGAAGCCATAGTCGGCCAGCACGGGCGCGATGACGTTTTTCCGCACATAGCGCCGCAGTGCCTCGATCTCAAAATCGGCGCTGTGCATCACGGAAACGACAACGGTGTCGATCCCCGCGACGTTTCCGCTTTCGTCGTATTCCACGCTGACCTGCGTTTTGCCGTCCGCACGGAGCAGATCGGTGGAGCGGATGCACGCGCTCAGGCGGTTTGCCAGTGCGCGGCTGAGTGCGATGGGCAGCGGCATCAGCTCGGGTGTCTGGGTGCACGCGCCGCCGAACATCATGCCCTGATCGCCCGCACCGCCGACCTCATCGTTCGTTCCGAGGGCAATATCGGCGGACTGGGTGTGGATGTGGCATTGGATCTGTACCGTATCGGCATCAAAACCGTCGCCGGGGTATACATAGCCGATGGCGCGGATCGCTTCCCGCGCAACGGCGGCATAGTCCACCTGCGCGCGGGTAGTGATCTCTCCGCAGATCAGGCAGAAATCGGTCGTGACCATCGTTTCGCATGCCACGCGGGAGTTGGGATCCTGTGCGAGGCACGCGTCCAGAATCGCGTCGGAGATCGAGTCCGCCACTTTATCGGGGTGCCCGTTTGTGACGCATTCGGAAGTAAAGAGATTTTTTTCCATAGTGTTGTCCTTTCTTTGATTACACGCATCTGTCATTTCGTCCGTTCCCATACTGGAAAACTGCGAAAGGCTCCGAAAAATCGACGGAAGCAACCGACGGCCGCAGGCAATTTTCGAAGCATTTCGCAAAAAAACCGCACACCGAAGACCCGATGTGCGTAAAATCAGATCCTCATCTCTCGTTTGCCGCCGGATTTGGCACCTTGAAAATACAGGTTGCCGGGTTTCATCGGGCCGTTCCCTCCACCGCTCTTGATAAGGCTTGTATGCAGTTACCCGTATTATATCGCATTTCCCGCAAATGTCAAGTGAATTTCGACAAAAAGTTCACAAATATTGTATGTGCTAAAATGATGTGAACCAAATAAAGATGAGAAGTCACCCTTGATG
>CAZIGE010000114.1:0-3592 GCA_964538475.1 uncultured Oscillospiraceae bacterium
GTGGCGTGGTTTACCGTGCGCAAGGGCGATTTCGACAAGTATCTGACCCGCCCGATCGACCCGCTGCTGCACGTCATCATCGAAGACTTTCAGCTGGACGCGCTGGGCGAACTGCTCATCGGCATCGTGCTGATGTGCATTTCCGGCAGCGCGCTGGGGATGCGCCTGACGCTTGTGCAGGTGCTGCTGATGCTGACGGCGATCCTGTTCGGTACGCTGATCTTCACGGGGATCAAAATACTGGGTGCGGCGCTGGCGCTGTGGATCAAGCAGAGCGGCAGCATTTTGCAGATCCTCTATCTGACCGGCAATTTTGCCAAATATCCCGTGACCATCTATTCGAGCGCCGTGCGCAATATCGTGACGTATATCATACCGTTTGCGTTCACCGCCTATTATCCCGCATCGTATTTTCTGCGCGGCGGCAACGCGCTGTTTTCGATCGGCGGCGTGGTCGTGGCGGGATGCGCCGTGATGGGCATCGGCGTTGCGGTGTGGAAATGTGGGCTGCGCGCCTATGAAAGTGCGGGAAGCTGAGGGATCACATGGAACGGATGAAGGAAAAAGAATTTGACCGTATTTACGCGCTGATGGAGCAGAGCTTTCCCGAGACGGAGCGCCGCAACTATACCGGGCAACTGGCGCTTTTACGGGAGCCGTGCTACCGGATCTGGGTGCAGCATACGCCGTCGGGCGAAGCGGCGGGATTTGCGGCCGTGTGGGAGCTGGACGATTTCGTGTTTCTGGAGCATCTTGCGGTCGATCCGCAGCTGCGCAACGGCGGCCTCGGCGCGCACATGCTCGCACAGCTGCGCGAGACATATGATGCACCGATCTGCCTGGAAGCGGAGCTTCCGCAGACACCGCAGGCGGTGCGGCGCATCGGATTCTATCGGCGCAACGGCTTTTGCCCGAACGATTATCCGTATATCCAGCCGCCTATGGGGCCGGGGAAGGCGAGCATCCCGCTGTGCATCCTGACGGCGCGGGAGACGGTCGACGCGCAGACGTTTGCCCACATCCGCGATGTGCTGTATGAAAAGGTCTATCGGGTGAAGTAAAAAACGGGGCTTCGGCAAAAAGCATCGCCGAAGCCCCGTTATATCATGAAAAAGCTCAGCAGCATCGGCCGCGACAGCAGAACAGCTGAAGGAAGTAGCACAGGCACAAATTGGTGCACGGGTCGCCGCGCATGGTAAAGCCGCGGAAATTCCCCGCCTGACGGCGATATGCCGCGCCGCCGCTTTCGATCTGATCGAGAACGCGCAGATATTCCGCGTTGCCGGGATCCATGGAAACGGCGCGACGGATATGCTCCAGCGCCGTGACCTGATTGCCGAGGCCGGAATTGGCCAGCGCGCTGAGGTAGTACCACTGTGCGTCGCGGGCGGTGCAGTTTTGCAGTGCGCTGAGCGCCTCTGCATAGCGGCGGTAGCGGATGTAGTTGTATGCGGCCTGCTGATAGGAATCGGTGCGGGGCTGCTGCGCACTGCCGCCGAAGGGGTCGTAGCCGCCGTAGCTGCCGCTGCCTGCGTTCGGGCGTGCCTTTTCCGGGTTTTTGATCTGCTCGTAGGCGGCGTTGATCTGCTGCATCTTCTTCGCAGCCTCCGCGTCTCCCGGATTGCGGTCGGGATGGTATTTTTTTGCCAGCTGGCGGTAGGCACGCTTGATCTCCTCGTCGGAGGCATCGCGGCTGACGCCGAGGACCTGATACGGATCGTCAATCATCGGCTTTTGCAGCCTCCTTTCGCTTGCGGCGGAAGTTCGTCCATACGCCGCTGTAGAGAATGTTGTCCAGAATTTTCTTATCCTGCACCAGCGGCAGCTTTTCAAACCGATCGGTGCAGCTGCCCATGGCAAGCAGCAGGTATTCGTCCCATGTTTTCCAGTCCTGCTCCATCCCCATGGCGATGTAGGGGTTATAGCGATGCCTGCGGCGGTCTTTTTTGAAATCGACGGCGGCATCGGCAAGGTAGATGAACCGCCCCAGCGCCGCGCCCATTTCCCGCAGGGTAGGTGCCCAGAGATCCTCGCGATAGACCAGCAGCTCGGCCATCAGCGCGCCGAAGCAGTTGGCGGGAGCGTCGGGATTGTCACATCCGTCCTGTTCCAGCTGCGCGAGCGTGCGGACGCAGTCGGATATGGCGGCGCATTGCCGCGGGTAGCGCGCCTTGATCTGCGCGACGGAATCGCGCAGATAGCTTGCCATCAGGCGGGCGGTCGTGCGGTGATCGTCTGCCCAGTCGTCCATGCAGTTGTAATACGCCAGCGCGATGTTCATGTCGGCTGCGTAGGAGACGTAGACATTTTCGACCCACGGGCGCTTTTTGATCGGATGCAGCAGGCAGGCGTTATCCCCGCCGCCCTCGTCCGGCTCGTAAAGGCTCATCAGAAGCAGCGCCAGAAAGGTCATATCATAGCTCAGGCTCAGACGGGCGGCCTGCCCGGAGGCGCTGCGGATGCTGCGGCAGATCCCGCAATATACGGCGCAATAGCGCTCGTTTTCTTCCTTCGTCAGTTCGCGGGTATTCGCGGTCACAAAACCGAACATTTTGATGCACCTCCGTTTTTCCCATTATAGCACGGCTTTATGAACGCAGGGTAAACTTTTTGCAAATTCTTTCCGTGGGGAGGCACCGCTTTGCGCGTAGCCGGCAGACCCTGCCTATGTGCGCTGCGCCTGCTCCCGCAGAAGATTGAAGGCGGCACCGTAAAACAGAATGCTGATGCAAAAATACAGCCACAGCATACCCAGCGCCAGCGCATAGACCGAGCCGAAAATGTTGCTGTAGTCGGAAAAATGCGCCATATATACGGAGAACAGTCTGCTGTAAAGCAGCCAGCCGAGGCTTGCCAGCAGCGCACCCGGGATGCATTTGCAAACGCGGCGGTGCGCTCCGGGCGGCAGGGCGTATATGGCGCTGAACAGGAAGGTCTGCAACAGCAGCAGCAGGACAGACCGCAGATCGATCAGACTCATCACGCGCATCAATACGGGATCGGTCTTCATCCACAGGTAATCCAGGAGTGCATTCCCGAACATATGCAGCACGAGCGTCAGCAGCAGCGCCAGAAAAAAGGAAAAGGTATACACCACGCTGTACAGCCGCTTTTTCCAGTAACCGCCCGCCTGCGCTTGCCCGTAGACCGCGCACAGGCCGCACAGCAGCCCATACATGCCCCGACTGGCCGACCACAGCATGGCCAGCGCGGAGACGGACACGAGCGCGGAGGAGGAATGGCGATACGAGCTTTGCACCAGAGCCAGTGCGGACGGATACAGTCCCTCGGGCAGAAAGCCTTCCAGAAAAACCGTCAGGTCAGAGACTTCCAGCTGCGTGAAGCGCAGCAGCCCGAGGATCAGCAGCAGGGAGGGGAACAGCGACAGGATCAGGAAAAAGGCCGTGTATGCACTGTGCAGCGGGATCTGCATGGGGTGCAGGAGATCCCGCACCTGTCGATATTTCCGAAAAAGCGGTCGAAGCATGGGCATACCTCCGTCAGAAAAAGCCGCCGCATCGCGCACGATGCAGCGGCTTTTGCATCTACGGAAATATTATTCCGCAGAAATCAGATAATAGTACACCGGCTG
>CAZIGE010000115.1:0-3533 GCA_964538475.1 uncultured Oscillospiraceae bacterium
GCCAGACGGGAGTTGACATAGCAGGGCTCAAAGCCGAAGGTTTCGGGGAAAGCAGGCCAGCACTTGTCTGCAAAGACCACATATTCCCGAGCTCCCTTATGCGCTTCCGCCCAGTCCAGCAGGGTCAGCTCGAACTGCGCCATGCGTTCCAGCATATCGGGGTAGACCTTTTCGCCCATTTCCCGCCTCATGTCGGCGATGATATCGGCAATGCGTGCGTCGCCCTTATGCGCGTTGTAGGCGACCAGCAGATCCAGCTCGGAGTTTTCCTCGATCTCAACGCCCAGCTCATACAGTCCCTTAATGGGAGCATTGCAGGCGAAGAAGTCCTGCGGGCGAGGGCCGAAGGTAATGATCTTCAGGTTCTTCACGCCCAGAATGCCGCGGGCAACAGGCACAAAGTCACGGATCATAACGGCAATTTCCTGCGCGGTACCGACGGGATATTCGGGAATGTACGCCTTCAGGTGGCGCATACCCAGATTATAGGAGCAGTTGAGCATACCGCAGTAGGCGTCGCCACGACCGTTGATCATATCGCCATCACCTTCGGCGGCGGCAACATACATGACAGGGCCGTCAAATTCGCGGCACAGCAGAGTCTCGGGCGTTTCGGGGCCGAAGTTGCCCAAAAAGACCACCAGCGCGTTCACACCATTGGCCTTCACATCGGAAACGGCTTTCAGCGCATCGCGCTCGTTTTCCACCGTGATGGGGCATTCATAAATGCCTTCCCCGTAGGCGGCCACGATGTTCTTTCTTCTCTGCGTGGACAGGGCAACGGGGAAGCAGTCACGGGATACGGCGATGATGCCAAGCTTGACTTCGGGGATGTTTTTCATGTCGGTGATATCTCCTTTCGGTTTTGAGAAGCTCCGTAGGATCGGCATGCGCCGACGGCAGAGACTGTTATCGCACTAAGCATACCATAAATAGACGAGTATTGCAAGCGAGGCCGTGCGAAAACCGTGCAAAATCACGAAAAATGTTTCCTGCATACAGCCTGTACGGCTCAGAGCGCGTCGAATGCCGCCAGCAGCTGTTCCACGCCGATCTCAAAAAGATCCATGTTATCGCTTATGCCGTCCTCCACGCAGACGCTCAGCACATGCTCGGGAAGTCTGTGCGTTTGCAGGCAGGCAGCCGTGGCTTCATCCAGTACGCAAAAGGTGTGCAGCGGCCTGCGCAGTCCCGTTCCCAGCATTTTCAAATAGGCTTCCTTTTTCGTCCAGACCGAGAAAAATGCCGCTTCCCTGTCCGCACTTCGGCAGATCCACTCCGTTTCCCGTGGGTCGAAATAGCGTGTGGCAAGTCGAACGGCATCCAGCGGGCGGAGCTTCTCAGCATCCACGCCAACGCGCGCCGCACCACCTGCAAAGGCAACGCAGCCGTCCGTATGGGTGATCGAAAAATGCAGGTCGGGATAATCCGCAAGATACGGCTTCCCGAACCGATCGCACAGGAAGCGAAGCTGTGCATTGGCAGCGCCCGTTTCGCGCATCAGCGCGTAGCGCGCCAGCAGCTGCGCGAGCAGAGACATTTGCCTGTCCTTTTCGGAAGCGAACCGTTCCAAACGACGGCGGCGTGCCTCTGAAACATGCACAAGATAGGCCGACAGGCGTTGCGGCGGGATCGGTTTCCCAAGCCGCAGGTAGAATACACTGTTTTCCATAGAAAATCCTGACTTTTCCGATGTTCTTGCCTTTATTGTACCAGCAATGGCGACGGAATGCAACCGGATAAGCGCAAATATCGGCATGTTCGCGTCTGTCAGCCATTCATTCGCAAATTGATGATCCAAAAGGAGCAGGGCAGATTGGCTATATAGGCATATATCCCGCACCCGCTTGCCCCCGCTTCGCGCTTAGGTGTAAAACAGTTTTGCCTCCGCACAGGACAGTGCGGAGGCATTTCTTCTGCCAATTAGAAAACGAACGCGGAATGGCGAACGTTCGTAAAACAGTTAAATCAAGAATTTAACTGTTTTACGACGTCTGTCACGCAGGGTCGATGTAGCAGCAAAATGAGCTATGCTGCGCTTTACAACCCGGCATCGCATTTTTTGAAACTGACAGTTGATTTTGAAACAACTAATTGATAATTGTTTCTTCCCAAAAATGTGTTATGATAAGGCCACACCGGTGATAAAACTCTAGGAGGAAACTATATGCAACTCAATTTAGGTGAAAAAATCCGTTCCCTGCGCCGCCGGGACGGCAGGACGCAGGAGGATCTGGCAAACGCTCTTGGCGTTACCTCTCAGGCCGTTTCGCGCTGGGAGAGCGGCGGCAGCTATCCCGATATGAATTTGATTCCCTCCATTGCCCATTACTTCGGCATTACCATTGACGAACTGTTCGGCTACGAAAACCGGCGGGAGTTGAAGATCGATCAGCTGACAGCCCAAATCAATGAAATGAGACAGCAGAATAACGGTGTTGATCGCAATCTCACCGAATGCATTGCTTTTGCCCGAAATGCCCTTGTGGAATTTCCCGGCAACGAAAAGCTGATGCTCGCCCTTGCTTCTGTGCTGTACACCGCAGGATATGTCCGCTACGGAGAGTGTCACCTGATCAACGAGGAGGGATACGGCGTTTACGATACCGAAAAACACAAAACCTATGCCGAATGGTTGGAAGCCGTGTCCCTTTACGAAAAGGCGCTGGAGGCCCTGCCCAATGGCAAGCTGCGAAACCACGCAATTGACGATCTTTCTCAGCTTTATCTGAATTTAGGCGATCACGAAAAAGCCATGGCGCTGGCAAACGCTGCACCTGGCCTGTGGAGCTGTCGGGAATTCCTGCGTGCCTATGCCTACGATGGAAAGCAGTATGTAAAAGCCCACAGTGAAACGTTACTCACTACCGTGCGCGCCTGCGCCGTATTCATTGTGAATATCACCACTGCTGATCAGCGGCATTTATCTGCCCATGAAAAGGTAGGCTGTATCGCCAGCGCCATCCGGCTGTTTGCTGTCATCTGTCCCGATGGAAATTACGGCTGTCATCACGGCTATGTTGCCAGTCTGGAAATGCTGCATTCTCTGTATCTATGGCTGGACGGCCAGCGGGATGCCGCTTTTGATGCACTCGATCGTGCCCTCGACAATGGCCGGAAGATGCTTGCCGTCTGCGAAGCAGGCATCGTGCACTATACCGCTCCGCTGGTTCGACTGGCACAAGAAAAAGCACCCTGCACCGCCGAAATCGTTCGTGCCGATCTGCTGTCCATGCCCGAGGATTGGCCCTGGTGGAGTGTCCCGGAGGTCGAGGAAGTCAAAGCGGAAATTCAAAAAGATCCCCGTTGGAGCACCTGGGTGTCTAAGATCATTCGATCTTAATCACAAGCATATCCGCTCAGGAATAGCGTGTCAGATGAACTCATGGTTCTCCAAAAGGGAGAGCTAAGCTGCTGTCTGCACTGGATTTAGACACAAAACGGGAGAGGCTGGGCGCAAGCTACAGGACAGCCGCAGAAAATGCGCAAAAAAACGACCGGAAAATCCGGTCGTTTTTTATGTTCGCGTTACC
>CAZIGE010000116.1:0-3532 GCA_964538475.1 uncultured Oscillospiraceae bacterium
CAAGGAGGTGTCACCATGGCTGTCCCTAAGTGTAAAGTGTCCAAGGCCCGTCGCGATAAGCGCCGTGGCGGTAACTGGAAGCTGTCCGCTCCCGGCTTCACCGTCTGCTCCAAGTGCGGCGAACCCGTCATGCCTCACAGAGCTTGCAAGGCTTGCGGTAACTACAATGGCCGTCAGGTTCTGGCCGCCAAGGCTGACTAAGGCAGGAAAAGCACAGAGGAAGGCGCTCGCCTTCCTCTTTTTCCGTAATACGAACCTGTGCCCGATGCGAATGCGGCAAGAAACGCATTGATTTCCGCTCGCATCTGTGGCATAATATACAGACAATATTTGGATATGAAGCGTCGGAAACGGCTCGCCCTGCGGCGGCCTCCGCGCTTCCCGGATGAAAGGAAGTGCGATCCATGGCAAAGCCATTAGTGGCCATCGTCGGCCGCCCCAATGTGGGAAAATCCATGCTGTTCAATAAATTGACCGGACACCGCACCTCGATCGTGGAGGATACGCCCGGCGTGACCAGAGATCGCATCTACGGCGACTGCGAGTGGTGTGGGCGGCAGTTCTCTCTGGTGGATACCGGCGGTATCGAGCCGGGTACGGAAAGCGATATGCTCAAATTCATGCGCCGTCAGGCACAGACGGCCATAGAGCTGGCAGATGCCATCATCATGGTCACAGACGTGCGCACCGGCGTTACGGCGGCCGATCAGGATGTGGCCACCATGCTGCGCAAGTCCCGCAAGCCGGTCTGCCTTGCCGTGAACAAGTGCGACTCGATCGGTGCGGTGGATCCGAACGTGTTTGAGTTTTATTCGCTCGGTATCGGCGACCTTTTCGAAACCTCCGCCGTCCACGGTCACGGAACGGGCGACATGCTTGACTGGGTGCTGGAAAACATTCCCGAGCAGACAGAATCGGAGGAAGACGACGACCTGATCCGCGTTGCCATCGTCGGCAAGCCGAATGTCGGGAAATCCAGTCTTCTCAACCGCATCCTGGGCGAGGAACGCGTCATCGTCTCCGACATCGCGGGAACGACACGCGATGCCATCGACAGCTATTTTACGAATGAAACGGGAAAATACTGCCTGATCGATACGGCGGGGATGCGCCGCAAAAGCAAGGTGGACGATATGATCGAGCGCTATTCCAATATGCGCACCATCAGCGCCATCGAGCGCGCGGATGTCTGCCTGATCCTCATCGATGCCAACGACGGCGTGACCGAGCAGGACACGAAGATTGCGGGACTGGTGCACGAGGCGGGAAAAGCCGCCATTATCGTCGTGAACAAGTGGGACGCGGTGGAAAACAAGGAAACGAATACCATGCGCGATCTGGAGCGCGACACCCGTGAAGGGCTCAGCTACATGAGTTATGCGCCGATCGTGTTCCTGTCTGCCATGACCGGACAGCGCGTGGACAGGCTTTTTCCGATGATCCGCGAGGTCTACGGGCAGAATACGAGCCGCATTACCACCGGCGCGCTCAACAGCATCCTTGCCGATGCGACGGCGCGCGTGCAGCCGCCGTCGGACAAGGGGCGCCGCCTGAAGATCTACTATATGACGCAGGCCGGTACCAAGCCGCCGCATTTCGTGATCTTCTGCAATGACGCAAGGCTGTTCCATTTCTCCTACCAGCGGTATCTGGAAAACCAGATCCGCGAGGTGTTTGGCCTGACGGGCACACCGGTGCGCATCACCATTCGCCAGAAAGGCGATAAGGAGGACTGAGCGTGTTCATACCTGTTCTGGTCGCCGTGCTGACGACCTACCTTCTCGGCAATCTCAACGGTGCAGTCTGCGTCTCGGCGCTGGTCGCGCATGACGATGTCCGTTCCCGCGGCAGCGGAAATGCGGGGCTGACCAATTTTATCCGCAATTACGGCACGGCCAATGCCGCATTCGTCATCGCCATCGACGGCGGAAAAGCGGTGGTCGCATGCCTTGCGGCGCACTATATCCTAACGCCGTGCGGCTGGGGCAGGGAAGCCGCAGTGCTCGGCGGTGCCTGCGTACTGCTTGGGCATACATTCCCTGCGCTGCTCGGTTTTCGGGGCGGCAAGGGCATCCTGAGCGGCTGTATCGTGGCGTTCATGGTGAACTGGCGCATCGGCTTCATCATTCTGGGCGTATTTGCGGTGGTCTACCTGCTGACGAAATATGTCTCTCTGGCCTCCGTGTCGGGCGCACTGGCCTTCGGTGTGTGCTTTGTGCTGTTTTATCTCCACGAGCCTGCCGTCATGCTCGGCGGCGTGTTCATGAGTGCTCTGACGATATTCATGCACAGAGGCAATATCCTGCGTCTGCTCCGGGGCACAGAGACGAAAACGGATCTGTGCCGTGGGAAAGGAGATTGAAATGAAGACAGCGGTTGTAGGCAGCGGTGCATGGGGCACGGCTCTGGCGCTGCGCCTGCTGGAAAACGGCTATGATGTGACGCTGTGGGTTCGCAGCGAGGAAAAGGCGCAGGCGATGACCCAAAGCCGCCATAACCCGCGCCTGCCGCAGGTACATCTGCCGCAGGCACTGTGCATATCCGCCGATCACGCCTGCGTGCGCGGATGCGACCTCGTCGTGATCGCGACACCGTCGTTCCCCATACGCGAGATCTGCCAACAGATCGCGCCCTATCTGCGTGACGATGCGCTGATGGTATCGGTCACAAAAGGACTGGAGGCAGGCACGCAGAAGCGCATGAGCGAGGTCGTGCGCGAGGAAACGGGACGCGATGTCGTCGTATTGACAGGACCGAGCCATGCCGAGGAAGTCGCGCAGGGACTGCCGACGGGGTGCCTGGCCGCGTGCGCCGACAAAGACAGTGCGCTTCGCGTGCAGCAGGCTTTTATGAGCGGTACGTTCCGTGTTTACACCAGCCCCGACCCTGTCGGTGCGGAGCTGGGCGGTGCGCTGAAAAACGTCATTGCGCTCTGCTCGGGCATTTCGGACGGACTAGGCTTCGGCGACAATACGAAGGCCATGCTCATGACGCGCGGCCTGACGGAGATCGCACGGCTCGGCGTTGCACTGGGAGCGCAAAAAGACACGCTGGCAGGTCTGGCAGGTGTCGGTGACCTGATCGTGACGTGCACCTCCATGCATTCGCGTAATCGGCGCGCCGGGATCCTGATCGGGCAGGGGAAGACCCCGCAGCAGGCGATGGAAGAGGTCGGCGCTGTCGTGGAGGGCTATTATGCTACGCGCTCCGCGCGGGAGCTGGGGCTGAAAATGGGCGTGGATATGCCGATCGTCGGCGCGGCGTACAGCGTTTTGTACGAGCACGTTCCGGCGGACGAGGCGGTCAAGCGGCTGCTGACCCGTCCGGGCCGCGAGGAGCGGGAAGACGCGGGTTGGCTCTGAAAAAATACATCGGCGGTGCCGCTCACGCGGCACCGCCGAAGCTTATCTACGAAAAAACGGTGCCGCTCACGCAGCACCGCGATTCGATTGCGAAGATCAGACAGCACGCTCGACCTTAATCGAACTAACAGGATACTAACATAAAAACCTATGTTTGTATCGTGTGTGTT
>CAZIGE010000117.1:0-3513 GCA_964538475.1 uncultured Oscillospiraceae bacterium
AAAAATCAAAGATTTTTGCCACCTCCCCTTACACAGGGGAGGCTTTGGCGCGCAGTCAACGCGCCTGCGGGCGCAGCCCTTACACAGACGGAGGCTTTGGTTGGGTGCTCTACCGGGAAAGAGCACTTCTTTGACACGCTGAAAAATCGCCGCCGAATTCCCGTCGGCGGCGATTTTTATCAGAAATAGCGATACTTTTTCCGCTTCGCGATCAGGAAGATCACACTGAACACC
This sequence comes from uncultured Oscillospiraceae bacterium, assembly GCA_964538475.1. GTDB lineage: Bacteria > Bacillota > Clostridia > Oscillospirales > Oscillospiraceae > Faecousia. Next base: position 235 of record CAZIGE010000117.1, read on the forward strand.
ACGGCCATAAATTCCGCGACCACGATGGAATACCACACGCCGTCAATGCCCAGCAGCGTGGGGAGGATCAGGATCGCAGCCACCTGGAAGACCAGCGTGCGCAGGAAAGAGATCATCGCGGAGGTCAATCCGTCGCCCAGCGCGGTGAAAAACGACGAGGAGAAGATCGCATAGCCCATGAAGCAGAACGACAGCGAGAAAATGCGGAAGCCCGAAACGGTCAGCTTCAGCAGCGCATCGTCGTAGCTGACGAAGATGCGAGCCAGCGGCACGGCCAGCGCCTCGGCGGCGACGATCATGGACACGCCGAACACGCCGACCATGATCAGACTCTTGCGCAGCAGCCCTTTCAGTTCATCGTGGTTTTGTGCGCCGTAATGATAGCCGAACACGGGTGCCGTCCCGATGGAATAGCCCATAAAGGCGGCGGAGAAGATCATGCTCACATACATCATCACGCCGTAGGCGGCAATGCCGTTTTCTTCATCGTAGATCAGCAGCTGGCGATTATACAGCATACCCACCACATTCATGGAAATATTGCTCATAAATTCCGAGGAACCGTTGATGCAGGCGTTCAGAATGGCTTTCCCGTCAAATTTTGCTTTGCAAAGGCGCAGAATGCTGCTGTTTTTTTGTGCAAAGTAAAGCAGCGGGATCACGCCGCCGATCACCTGACTCATGGCGGTCGCCAGCGCCGCGCCTGCAAGCTTTGCCTGCGCGGGAAGGAGTATGACCAGCACCGCGTCGAGCACCATGTTGGTCACGCCTGCCGAGATCGTTACGATCAGCCCCAGCTTCGGGCGCTCGGCCGTCACGAGGAAGGACTGGAACATCAGCTGCAAAATGTTGAACGGCAGTGCGCACAGGATGATGCGTGCGTACAGCACGGCGTTATCCAGAATGTCGCCCTTTGCGCCCATGAGCTGCGCGATCGGCCGCATAAACGCAAAGCCGAGCGCGGCAAACACGATGCCCAGCGCAAAGGCCACATAAATGAACAGGGAAAAATAGCGGTTTGCCTGCTCGTTCTTGCGTTCGCCGAAGGCTTTGGCCACGATGGCCGAGCCGCCTGTGCCGAACATCAGCCCGACGGTCGAGAGGATCATCAAAAACGGCATGATAAGGTTGACGGCGGAAAATGGGACTTTCCCTGCGAAATTTGACACGAAAAAGCCGTCTACCACGCCGTAAACGGATGAAAAGACCATCATGCCGATCGAAGGCAGGGTAAAACGGATCAGGCGGCGGTAGCCGAAATGGTCGGATAATTGGATCTGCTGTTTCATGGGATCTCCTTGTCTATTTTTTTCAATTGCAGACGGAAGTCGTCGTTATAGCGTTTCAGCAGGCGAAGATACGTCTCCATTTCCTCCTACGGCCAGTCGCGAAAGACGTTGCATTCGGCTTCGTACACGCGGGCGGCGGTGCGCAAAAGGAGTTCCTGCCCCGACGGGGTCAGGTGTATGCGTTTGTTTTTGCCGCTTCCGCGCTCCGGGCAGACGATCCCGTCTCGCTCCAGCTTGCGCAGGGCGGAATTGATGGTCTGCTTGCGGATGCCGCTTTCGGCGCAGATGTCGCAAAGCAGGCAGCCGTCGCCCCGCTCGTACAGCTCGTACAGGATGCACATGGCGCTGTCCGATACGCCGAGCATACGGGCAGCCTGATGATAGAGACTGTCTGCCTCGTTCATCAGACGGTTGACGCGTCTGAGCCTGTCTGTGCTGCCGTACACGAAACCACCTCGCAAAGAAAAGAGTATTCCAAAGAAGTATAGTACGATTTCGTACTGATGTCAATCCTTTTTTGCCGATTTTCCCGCGCGGATGCGCTTGCCAGCGCGGGGGAACTGTGCTATACTTTTTTCGGGCGGGAAGCGCCCGAAAACCGCGCGGAGGTGCCGTATGCTCGAAAAAAATAAACTCTATGAGGCCGTGATCTCGGATTATACCGCAGAGGGGCAGGGGATCGCAAAAATCGACGGTTGTGCCGTATTCGTACCCAATGCTATCGTTGGGGAAACGTGCCGCATCCGCATCGAAACGGTGCGAAAAACTTGGGCATCCGGCAAGATCGCCGAGATCACGGATCGCTCGCCGCACCGCATCAACCGCGAATGCCCCGTCGCGAAGCTGTGCGGCGGCTGCGATTTTCACCATATGGACTATGCCGAAGAAACGCGCCTGAAGGCGCAGCGCGTGCGCGACTGTCTGAACCGTTTAGCAGGAGAAAATCTGACGGAAGTCCCTATTCTCGCTGCGCCCGATCGCTGCGGCTATCGCAACAAGGCACAGTACCCCGTGTCGATGCACAAAGGCCGCGCATACGCAGGATTTTTTAAGGCGGGGACGCATACCGTCGTCGAAAACGAACGCTGCCTGATCCTGCCACAGGAAGCCGATCTCGTCAAGAATGCCGTGATCGAGCACGCCAACCGCTATCACGTCAGCGTTTACGACGAAACCGCCCATACCGGCCTTTTGCGGCATATTTATGTCCGTCGGGGTGCCGTGTCCGGGCAGATATTGGTGTGCCTGTCGTGTAACGGCGAGCGCTACCCCCATGTGCGCGAATTAACGCAGATGCTGCAAAAAATCGATGGGTTTACCACACTGGTGCTTTCCGTCAATACGAAAAAAGGGAACGCCGTCTTAGGTGATCGATTTATCACCCTCTACGGCGCGGGATATATCGAAGATACGCTGTGCGGCCTCAATTTCCGCCTGTCGCCGCGCTCGTTCTATCAGGTCAACCACGCGCAGGCCGAGCGGCTGTACGCCGCCGCGATCGAACTGGCCGACATTTCCAAAACCGATCTGGTGATGGATCTGTACTGCGGTGTCGGTACGATCACGCTCGCGATGGCAGGCGCGGCGGGGAAGGTCATCGGCGTGGAGGTGATAGAGCAGGCGGTCGAAGACGCGCGCGACAACGCACGACGCAACGGCATCGAAAACGCGGAATTTTTCTGCGGCGATGCGGGGCAGGCTGCGCTCGAAATGGAGCGAAACGGCATTCGCCCCGACGTGGTCGTGGTCGACCCGCCGCGAAAGGGGCTCAATGCCGATACCATCGAAGCGCTGTGCCGCTTTTCCCCCAAACGCATCGTCTACGTTTCCTGCGACCCCGCCACCCTCGCCCGCGATGTCGCCCTGCTCAAATCGCGCGGCTACGAACTGAAAACCGCCACCGCCGCCGATCTGTTTCCGAGATGTAGCCATGTCGAAACGGTATGCTTATTGTCCAAACTTCAAAATCGGCAGCATATTGAGATTGAAC
>CAZIGE010000118.1:0-3507 GCA_964538475.1 uncultured Oscillospiraceae bacterium
AGCTGCACGGCATAATAATCCGCAAAATGGCTCAGATCCGTACCGTGCACCGATTTGTAAATGCGCATCATGTCCTGAAGCGAAGCGGAAGACAGGACATACTGCTGCTTGATACGCAGGCGCTTGCCTTCCCACGTCGAATCGTTCGGATACAGAACGCGGGTGATATCCTCGGCCTTGTTCTTCTGCGCCAGCGCACGCAGGTAATCCTGGTCGTTGAAGGCGTTGAAGTCCAGTTCTTCCTCGGCCTCGCACTGCCACAGGCGCAGGGTGTTGATATTGTCCGTGCCGTAGCCGATGATCGGCACATCATAGGGCACGGCAAGCACCGTATGATCGGGGAACTGTACCTTTACCGTGTGGTTATAGCGGCGATACGACCACGGATCGCCGAATTTCGTCCAATCGTCCGCCGTCTCAACCTGACTTCCGTTCGGGTCGAACTTCTGCTTGAACAGGCCGAAGCGATAGCGCAGGCCGTAGCCGGACAGCGGGATATCACAGCTGGCGGCGCTGTCCAGGAAGCAGGCAGCCAGACGTCCCAGTCCGCCGTTGCCCAGCGCAGCATCCTCGATATCCTCCAGCACGGCGATATCCACGCCGCGCTCGGCAAACAACTGCTTCATTTCCTCCAGAATACCCAGATTATACAGGTTGGAGTAAACCAGCCGTCCCACAAGATACTCGGCGGAGATATAATACGCCTTTCTCTGATGCTGACGAACATGCTTGGAATGATTCCAGTTGTCGGAGATCGACATCATCACCGCATTGCCCAGCGCTTCATGCAGCTCCTGCGGCGTTGCCTCGCGCAGAGAAACGTCGTAGGTATATTTCAGCTGTGCCTCTGTCCATTTCAGGATATTCAGACAATTATAACTCATGTTTCACTTTCTCCTATCTCATACAGAAACTTGCGGATATTATTTCGTGCCCAGTCGGCCGTACAGCGTCGTCAGCGCGCGGATCCTCGCGGCAAGCTCGGGCGTTGTCGTCCCGGGCAGCGTTCGCCACGTCCAGTTCGCGGCGGTCAGTGTGCCGGGGAAATTCATTCTGCCTTCTGCGCCGATGTCCAGATAATCCTGCAACGGGATCACGCAAAGATCGGAAACGGTCGCAAACGCCGTGCGGATCATACCCCAAACATACCCCTCCTGCTCGGAAAGGGTCATGTACTCCGCCGCATACCGTACCGCATCCTGCGATGCCGTATCGAACCACTGGCGGGAGGTCATGTTGTCATGCGTGCCGGTATAGCAGACGCTGTTTGCGCCGTAGGTGTGCGGCAGATACTCCGAAGGCTCGCGCGAGTCGAACGCGAAGCCCAGCACCTTCATGCCCGGGAAGCCGCTGCGGTCACGCAGATCCAGCACATCCTGCGTCAAAAATCCGAGGTCCTCCGCGATCAGCTGCAACTGCGGCAACTCGCGCCGAATGGTGTCGATGAACTCCATGCCGGGGCCTTTGATCCACTGCCCGTAGCGGGCGGTCGGGTCGCCGAACGGAACGGCCCAGTAGCTTTCGAAGCCGCGGAAGTGATCCAACCGCACCACATCGTAACGCGTTCCGGCGGCCGCGAGGCGGCGCATCCACCATTGATAGCCGTCGCGACGCATCACGTCCCAGCGGTACAGCGGGTTGCCCCAGAGCTGGCCATCGGCAGTAAAGGCATCGGGCGGACAGCCTGCCACCGCAGTGGGGTTCAGCTGTTCATCCAGGCAGAACAGCTCCGTCGCCGTCCAGACATCCACGCTGTCCAGCGGGACATAGATCGGGACATCGCCGATGATACGCAGCCCTGCCTGATGGGCGTAGTCGCGCAGCGCGCTCCACTGGCGCTGGAACAGATACTGCACGAAGCAATAAAACTGCACGGACTCCGCCAGATCACAGAACGCGTTCTCGATGGCCTTCGGATCGCGGAACTTCAGAGCATTCTCCCACTCGTACCACGGTTTTCCGCCGTTGCGCTCCTTGAGCGCCATAAACAGGGCAAAATCGGGCAGCCAGCTGTCGTTTTCCGCGCGGAAGCGCGCAAAACTCTGATCCTCGTCCCGATAGCGGGCGAACGCCATGTGCAGCACGCGCAGACGATTGTTATACTGAATGCCGAAATCGACCCGATCCGCCTGCCATCCCCAGTCAACGGACTCCACTTCCTCCCGATACAGCAGGCCCATATCGATCAGCTGATCCAGATCGATCAGGTAATGGTTGCCTGCATAGGTCGAGCAGGACTGATACGGAGAATCGCCGTAACCGGTCGGGTTGAGGGGCAGGATCTGCCAGACGCGCTGCCCTGCTTCCTTCAGAAAGTCCACGAAACGGTAGGCTTCCTTTCCCATCGTGCCCACGCCGTACGGGCCGGGCAGCGACGTGATGTGCATTAAAATACCGCTTTCACGCATAATCTATATTCCCTTACTTTTCCGGGTGCGCGGTAAAAGGCCGCGATCCCCAAATCTTCACGATTGTAAGAATAATACGAAAATGCGGTTTTGTCAAGGAATATGCGTTCGAAGCAGATCGTTTTCGGGTGTTTTGTCATTTTTGCCGTCTTTCGCGGGCAATATTTCTGCACTTTGTCACATTTTTTCTGTTCTGATTTTCTTCCGTGTGCCATAGCTTTTCTGTATGAGGATGCTTCGAGTCCGGCACCGCACCCGTCGGAGCATCCGCAGAACTTATTCCGAGGTGGTACTTATGGAACAAACGGCAAATCAGGTCATCCTGCGGGGCAGTCTTCGGGAGCTTCCGCAGTTTTCGCATGAAAACCATCGGAAGCGGTTTTTCCGCTTCCTGCTCAGCGTTCCGCGCCTGTCCGGTACGGAAGATATTCTTCCCGTGATCGCGTCCGAGCAGACACTGGAGCAGCTGGATCTGTCCGGAGGCAGCATGCTTCGTGTCGAGGGGCAGGTTCGTTCGCACAATCTGCGCACAGACGGCGTGCGCAGATTGCTGATCTTTGTTTTTGCCACCGCCATCACCGCCGAGGAGGGCGAACCGTGCAACGAGGTGCATCTGTGCGGGCCGCTTTGTCGGGATGCGGGCTATCGGCATACGCCCCTCGGGCGGGAGATCTGCGATGTGATGCTGGCCATACCGCGTGCATATCGGCGCGCGGATTATCTGCCGTGCATTCTGTGGGGCAAGCTTGCCAAGCAGGCCGCCGAATGCCGCGCCGGGGATCGGCTGGCACTCAGCGGACGTTTGCAAAGTCGCCTATATACCAAGGTAACGGAAACCGAGCGGCAGATCCGCACGGCCTACGAAGTATCCGCGCTCACCGCCGAGCTCCTGCCGCGATCGTGCTGACGTGCTGCCCGTTCCATTGTATCCGCGCAGGCGGCAAAATGTGCCGTGCAGACAAGGCGCAGATGTCGAAATGTCAAAAAGTCGGCAAAAAATCTGTTGACAAACCGCCGCGAAGCCGCTATAATACACAAGTACGCTTCGCGAGAGTGTTGGAATGGTAGACAAGCACGTTTGAGGTGCGTGTGGTTACGC
>CAZIGE010000119.1:0-3464 GCA_964538475.1 uncultured Oscillospiraceae bacterium
ATATGAGTCTGGAATTTTCCCAATCTATGGACGAACCCATTATTTCCCCCACTTTTGCTCCGCAGGATGCCGGAGAGATCGGTCTGCGGCCGAAATTGCTCAGTGATTATACCGGTCAGGAAAAGGCCAAGGGAAATCTGTCCGTTTATATTGAAGCCGCCCGGCGGCGGAATGAACCGCTGGATCACACCCTGCTTTACGGCCCTCCCGGTCTGGGCAAAACCACGCTCGCCGGTGTCATCGCCAATGAGATGGGGGTAAACATCCGCATCACCTCCGGCCCGGCCATTGAAAAGCCCGGTGATCTGGCGGCACTGCTGACCAACCTGAACCCCGGGGATATCCTGTTTATCGATGAGATCCACCGTCTGAACCGCGTGGTAGAAGAGATTCTCTATCCCGCGATGGAAGATTTCGCGATCGATATCATCGTCGGCAAAGGCCCGAGCGCCAATTCCATCCGCCTGGATCTTCCGAAGTTCACCCTGATCGGCGCAACGACCCGTGCAGGCCAGCTTTCCGCGCCGCTTCGCGACCGCTTCGGCGTTTCGCTGCGGTTGGAACTGTACACCCCCGATGAGCTGGCGCGCATCGTCACCCGCTCGGCGACTATTCTGGGCATGGAGATCGATCCGCGCGGTGCAATGGAGATCGCCTCGCGCAGCCGCGGCACACCGCGCATCGCCAACCGTTTTCTGCGCCGCGTGCGGGATTTTGCGCAGATCCTCTGCGATGGTGTGATCACAAAGGAGGCCGCCGATCTGGCGCTGCGTCGGCTGGAGGTCGATCAGCTCGGGCTGGATGCCGTCGACCGCCGTATGCTCACCGCGATCATCCGCAATTACGGCGGTGGGCCGGTCGGCCTGGAGACGCTTGCGGCCACAATCGGCGAGGAAGCCGTCACGCTGGAAGATGTATACGAGCCGTATCTGATGCAGCTGGGATTTTTGACCCGCACCCCCCGCGGGCGCTGTGTCACGCCATCGGCCTACGAACATCTGCATATCCCCTATGAGGGGCAGACCCGCTTTTCGCTTTCGTGATCCGCGCCGTCTACCCGCCCGCACTCGCATCCCATCGGCACTTTCTGTTTTCTCCAAAGCCCCCTTCCGATAAAATAATATGCAAATTTGCAAGTTTTTTCCGAGAAAAATGCACATTCAGGATTGACAAAAATTATTTCTCTGTGTATAATCCCCTTGTGGTTCGTCCACAGAATATTCACAGACTCCGCGTTACGACCTGACAATTCATGGTGAGCTTTCACGGGGCACAAGAAACCGAAGAGAGGTAAAATTAATGTACGAAGACAAGACTTTAGTTTGCAAAGAGTGCGGCAACGAATTCGTTTTCACCGCCGGTGAGCAGGAATTCTACGCCGAGCGCGGCTTCCAGAACGAGCCCCAGCGCTGCAAGGCTTGCCGTGATGCTCGCAAGAACGCTACCCGTGGCCCCCGTGAGTTCTTCACCGCTACCTGCGCCCGTTGCGGCGGCGAGGCCAAGGTGCCTTTCCAGCCCAAGTCCGACCGTCCCGTGTTCTGCAGCGAGTGCTTCGCGCAGATGCGTAACGAGGGCTGATCCTCTGCAAACCGACAGCGCGGTGCTTTTGCATCGCGCTGTATTTTTCTGCCGACGCGCGCAAAAAAGCAGGCCGCCCATGCGCCCTGCTGCCGCGATCTTCCGAAAAGAGAAATAGCCCTTGACTGCTCACCGCCGCGGTGGATTCAGTCAAGGGCTATTTCTCTGCACTCTTGGTATCTAACATCATTGGTTAACCTCTCTTTCTGCGGATTTTTTTGCCTGCTTTCGCGTTACATTCCTTCCGATCCGAATTCTCGTTTCATCATCTCTGCTCAAAGGGAGCTTCCCGTTCTGTCGGAGCAATCGTGTGGTCGCAGGCTGTTTGATCCCTGTTGGTGTTCGGCGGTATGGTTTCGGTTGATTTTCTTTTTCTCCTGCTTTTGGCTTCTTACCTTACTTCACTTCAACGGTCATCTTACATTACTTACATCGCTTACGTTTCTTATATTACTTACATTTTTCGGTTACTTGTATTGCGATCTATATGCATTGGCGCGCCGTTTACCATGGGATCTCGGGGAAGATTTACCTGTACATTGGTATCACCCTTTCTGTCTGTAATATATCACAACTAATCGGAAATAGCAATATGGAAATTTGTATAAAATGCACACACCGTTTTTATGGAAAACACAGAATTCCGCTTCGAGCAGGAGGTTGTGGATTGACTTTTCCCCGGCCATGTGCTAGACTGGATTCGATAGGCGGCTTTTTCCCGTCACTTTTTTGAAAACAGAGAGGTTGCATCATGAACAACGATACACCCGCGAAAGGCTCCCGCGTCTATCTGGAAAATCAGATCCGATCCGCACGCAGCTATCTTCTTACGATCCTCGCATTCACGCTGGTCAACCTGTTCCTCCTTCTGGCGGAAAGCCAGACCTATTTTCTGTTCTCGATTTCCGCTCCGTATTATCTGACTGCTTTCGGCATCGGCATGGATTCGGGTGTAGGCGGCAGCGTCTTCACCGTGACGGCGCTGACGATCAGCGCGCTGATCCTCGTGTCCTACCTGCTCTGCTTCCTGCTGAGCAAAAAATTCCCCGTCTGCTACCTTATCAGCCTGATCCTGCTCTCGATCGATACGGTGATCCTGATCGCGGTGGCACTGTCGTTTGACCTGCTGGTCGATTCCATTCTGGATCTGCTCTTCCACGGCTGGGTGCTGCTGTGGCTGGCGCGCGCCGTCTCCGCACAGCGAAAGCTGCGCGCTCTGCCGCCGGAGGAACTTCCTCTTGCGCCCGAGCAGCCGCAGGCCGTCTTTGCCGAAGCCGATGCGCAGGAGCCGTCGGAGGCTTCCGCACCCGCGCAGGATTGATCTTTCCGCACATAACAGAGTTTCCCCGACGCACGGAGTTTCCGCGCGTCGGGGATTTTTCGTTCCGCAGAAAATGTCGGAAAAAGCAGCGTACTATTGCATCAGTTCATCGGTCAGTTTCAGAATTTCGGGGGCGATTTTTTCACGCTCTTTTTTCAGTGTGCGGTTGTAAAGCGGATAGGCACAGCCGAGAACGGCAATGCCTACAACGCCGATAATGATACCGACGATGAAAGCAGCAGAACCGAGGATCGCACCGAAGTCGGTCATAGCCATGCTCATGCCGATCCCTAAAATCAGTGTTCCGATCACGCCCACGGCAATGGAAGCCACTGTCGCTTTCTTTTCCACGCTGGCATCCAACGCCCGAAGCTGCTCCATCTTGTCCGGCTCTTTGGGTGCATATTTCTGTCGAATCTGATCAATTTCCTCCTGCTGCCGGGCAGAATAAGTCATTTTGAAGGTATCCTTATTTTCCATATTCGTTCTCCATATTTTTGATTTGTTTGTTGCCGTGGACGATCAGATAGATCGCCATGACGAGGATAAAAGCGGAAATGGCAAC
>CAZIGE010000120.1:0-3436 GCA_964538475.1 uncultured Oscillospiraceae bacterium
CATCGGCCTGGTCATCCCCGAGCTGAACGGCAAGCTGATCGGCGCTGCCCAGCGTATCCCCACCCCCACCGGCTCCACCACCATCCTGAACGCCGTGTGCGCCAAGTCCGTCACCAAGGAAGAGATCAACGCCGCCATGAAGGCCGCTGCGACCGAGTCCTACGGCTACAACGAGGACGAGATCGTTTCTTCCGATATCATCGGCATGACCTACGGCTCCCTGTTTGATGCCACGCAGACCATGGTCTGCGCCCTGCCCGACGGCAAAACCCAGGTGCAGGTCGTCTCCTGGTACGACAATGAGAACTCCTATGTTTCTCAGATGGTCCGCACCATCAAGCACTTCTCCACGCTGCTGTAATCACAGGCTCTGAGATCCGATTTGGGCTGTTGCAGGACGAATGTCCCGCGACAGCCCTTTTTATGCCGTATCCGCGCGGACTTCGCCTGCCCGAGCCGCTTTACATTTGCACCGATCTGTGCTATACTGGAACAAAATGAGGTGAAGCAGCTTGCATTACGACAATACCTACGTCTCCATCGATCTGGATATTCTGGAGGCAAATTTTTCCGAGATCGCCGCAAAGGCGGGCACCGCCGTGTGCGCCATCATCAAAGCCGACGCATACGGGCACGGCGCGGTGCGCGTGGCCAAAGCGCTGCGCGATAAATGCAGCTTTTTCGGCGTTTCTTCCATACTGGAAGCGCTGGAACTGCGGCAGGCGCGTATTTTGAACCCCATCCTGATCCTGGGGCATACCCCCGTCTCCGCGTTTCCCGAGGCCATCTGCCAGAACATCCGCCCCGCGATCTTCCATTACGAGGACGCGCTGGCGCTCTCCGAGGCCGCAGTAAAGCTGAACCAGACTGCGCCGTTCCACTTCGCCGTGGACACCGGCATGAGCCGCATCGGTTTCCCCGATACAGAAGCGTCCGCAGATCTGTGCGCGAAGATCGCCGCCCTGCCCAATTTGCAGGCAGAGGGGCTGTTCAGCCATTTTGCGACCGCCGACTGTGCCGATCTGACGCGATCCGCGCAGCAGGCCGCGCGTTTTGACGCGTTTGACGCAATGCTCCGCGCGCGCGGGGTGCACGTCCCGCTTCGCCATCTGGATAACTCCGCGGGACTGATGAATTTCGACCGCCATTACGAAATGGTGCGCTCCGGGATCGTCACCTACGGTATGTATCCGAGCGGCGAGATCGACACCGCGCTGCTGCCCATCCGCCCCGTTTTGCAGTGGCACAGCCGCGTTACACATGTCAAGCAGGTGCCGCCCGGCGTTGCCATCAGCTACGGCGGAACATTCGTAACGAAGCAGGAAACGTGCGTAGCCACCATCCCCGTCGGCTATGCCGACGGGTACCGGCGCAGCCTGTCCGGAAAATTCCATGTGCTGATCCGCGGGAAGCGCGCGCCGATCCTGGGACGCATCTGCATGGATCAGATGATGGTGGATGTCACCGATATCCCGGGCGTATGCGTGAACGATCGGGTCGTGCTGGTCGGGACGGACGGCGACGAGACGATCACCATGGAGCAGATCGCCGCTGCCGCCGACAGTTTCAACTATGAATTCGTATGCGGGATCAGCCGCCGCGTGCCACGCTATTACCTGCGGCAAGGACAGGTCGTGCGCTCTGTCCACTATCTTCTGGATCCTTAGCGCCGTATATTTTCGAACCGAATACAAAGCATCCCTCCGAAACTCTGCGGAGGGATGCTGTTTTTGCGCAGATAGCACACACATCTGACTTGATATTCTCTTTTCTATAGCGGCATTATTCCTTCCCCAGCATCTTTGCGTATTGGTTGGAGAGGATCTTGGATAAAACGCAGAATGCGACGGTCAGCAATATACCAATGCCATCGAAAAGCAACAGTGCGCGCAGGATCTCTAAACTCTCAGCCAAATTATTTCCCGCAAGCAAATCCGAAAGGCTCATTTCATAATGGAAGCCTGACCATATATATGCGCCTGTTGTAACAGCGATCGTAGCAGCCAACGAATAGGCAGAAAAGCTTTTTCTGCTTTTGTAAACTCTTACAAAATACCAATTTGCTAAAGAAAGCATAAATCCGGTTGTCGGGACGACAAGATTCAACGCCCAAAAGCCATTCATCAGACCCGATCCCGTTTTTGCCTCCAGCGCAACTCCGATCGTAATCAATCCAAATGAAAAAAACAATAACACCGACTGTAAAACAGAGGCCTTCCAATCGTTAAGTTTGCTAAATGTTTTAGGCGCTTCCGATACCGCTACAGATGAGCGCAGCGATTTCATATCTTCGACAATCTTCTTGCAGTCCCTGCAATCGCTGATATGTTTTTCAACGGCTTTTTCGCTTTCCTCACTACAACATCCGTCAATATACAGTGGGATCAAGTCTTTAACAATACTGCAATTCATATCATTACCTCATTCTTTCTACCAGCTTATTCTTGGCACGGTAAAATGTAACGCGTGCCCAGCTTTCGCTCTTCCCAAAGAGCGAACTGATATCTTTTAGCGAAAATCCGCCAAATGCAGAGAGCATAAATACCTCCTTATACGGTTCTTCCAACTCATGCAAGCAGAGCAAAGCCTTTTGAGAAAGTTCCTTATGTGCAAAAAAATCTTCCAAGCCAACATTGTTGCTCACCGCTTCGAAATCGTCGATAGAATCTGTTTTCTTTTGCTCATTATACCATGCGAAATATGTATTCTTTGCGATCCGGCAGAGCCAGACAGATGCTTTTTCCTTATTTCGCAGAGCAGAATAGTTCATATACGCGCGAAAAAAGGTTTCTTGTGTCAACTCCTCAGATAGGGAAACATCTCGTGTCATTTTCATCAGATATTTGAAAATGAATTCCCTGTTCTCATTAAACAGCTTTTCAAAATCAGTCACATTTTCACCGCCCTTTCAACGATTAGATTGGGAAACTCACAAAACGTTACAGCAATTCTATCACATTTTTCGGTGAAAATCAAATAAGTCTGTGGATAGAGCCTACGCCTACGCCTGCGCTAACCGGCAGGAAGGTAGACTTGTTTTCGTTGCAAATACTACAGACACTCACATCTCTCTTGAAATCGGAGGCACCGGTGATGTTTCTTTGGTATTCCCGTCTGCGCAGGTTTTTACAGGCGTTGTCACAGGAAAAGCAGTGGAATAAGCATGCGGGTATACAGAAAGCCGGCAGTATAAACTGTCGGCTTTGGGACATCCATAGGGGGGTGTTTATTTTCGGTATGGCGGTGGGGAGCGATCCCCACTTTACAATCGCCTGCGTGTGCATGCAGGTTACGCCATCTTTGCAGCCAACAGATACAACGTGCACACGCAATAACTGTTGACAGCCTGGCACGCCCGGCGCGATTCGAACGCGCGACCTTTCGCTTAGGAGTATAGCGTACCATATAACGCACGAACCCTATGATACTTCCCGAT
>CAZIGE010000121.1:0-3273 GCA_964538475.1 uncultured Oscillospiraceae bacterium
TAGAACGCATAATTGCCGATTCTCGTCACGCTGTCCGGGATCGTGATGCTCGTCAAGCCGTCGCACCATTCAAACGCCCCATCGCCGATGCTCGTTACACTGTCCGGGATGGTGATGCTCGTCAGGCCGGTGCAACCGGAGAACGCTCCATTGCCGATGCTCGTCACGCTGTCCGGGATGGTAATACTCGTCAGGCCGGTACAGCTTTCGAACGCATACCAGCCGATGCTCGTCACGCTGTCCGGGATGGTAATACTCGTCAGGCCGGTACAGCTTTCGAACGCATACCAGCCGATGCCCGTCACCGGTTTTCCGTCGTACTCAGCCGGAATGATCAGCTCCCCCTCTGCCGACGTATCGCAGCCGCGGACGATGTAGCTCTCCCCATCGTCTACAAGGGTGAAGCTCAGGTCGCCCTCGGACACAGCACGCGCCGGTGTGAGCGCCACTGTCAGCGCAAGCAGACAACACACTGCCGCAGCCAACAGCAGCGGCATTTTTGTTTTCATCTCTCAACACTCCTATCCTATTTTATATTTTGCCGTGGTTTTTTACAGTTTTTTCCTGCATTTTCATTATAGTCACTTTAACGACTATAGTCAAGATAAAAATAAGAGTTTATTATACTTTTTGTAATCTTATTTTGCTCTATAGGTGGTTTTATGATCTGTTATACCCCGTTCTGGAATACCCTGCGCCGCTCCGGCGAGTCCACCTATTCTCTTATCAAAAACCACCGCATTTCCAGCTCCACCATCGACAAGCTGCGAAACAACAAGCCGATCAACACCACCACGCTGAACGACCTGTGCAGGATCTTAAGCTGCCATGTTGAGGATGTGCTGCAATATGTCCCGTCCGAGGAAGACCAGTCATTGTAAAAAGCTGCCCCACCGATCGCCCGGCGAGGCAGCTTTGTTATTTATATATTGTATGGCATCAGATTCGGACACCGGGGAAAAATTCTTCCGCGAAATCGACCCGCTCGACCCGAAAGCTTCGGCCGTTCAGGTAATTCAGCGCGCCCGCATCCGTTTCGAAGCGGAATGTCAGCCTGTAGGAATACAGCGCCTGATGATCGCGGTCGTATTTTTTATCCGCTTTTCCGTATTTTCCGTCCCCCAGAAGCGGATGCCCCGCGTGCGCGAACTGCGCGCGGATCTGGTGCGTCCGCCCCGTGATCAGCTCGCACTCCACCAGACTCAGCCCGCCGCGAGTTGCGAGGGTTTTGTAATTCGTGCGGCAGGTTTTGCTCCCCGCCTGCGGGCGATCCGTCACGAAAACGCGGTTTTTCTTCGCGTCCTTGAACAGGTAGCCCTGCAGCGCGCCGTCCTTCGGCACGGGCGTGCCCTCCACAATGGCCAGGTATCGCTTGTCGATCTCGCGATCGCGGATCTTCGCGTTCATGACGCGCAGCGCCTCCGCCGTCTTCGCCGCAATGACGATGCCGCCGGTATTGCGGTCGATCCGGTTGCACAGCGCGGGCGTGAAGGCGTTTTCCCCTCTCGGCCGCCATGCGCCGCTCTGATACAGGTACGCGCGGATATGGTCGATGAGCGTTTTGCCGTACTCCGCGCCGTCGTGCGGGTGCACCGCGAGCCCCGGGCGCTTATCCACGAGGAGGATATGCTCGTCCTCATACACGATATTCAGCTTCGGCGCGGCAACGGTGAGGTAGGCGTTATCCTCGCGCGGTTTGTCAAAAAATTCGTCGTTGATGTACAGCTGCAAAACGTCCCCGACACAGAGGCGGGTATCCCGCTCGACCCGGGCGCCGTTGCGCTTGATACGGCGAATGCGGATGTATTTCTGCGCCAATGAGGCCGGCAGCAGCGGCACGGCCTTGCCCAGAAAGCGATCCAGCCGCTGCCCCGCGTCGTTTTCCCCGATGGTCAGTTCTTTCATAGCTTCAAATTCATACTTTCCGTAAAATGATTATTGATCTGCTCCGTAAATTCGATCGCGGCATTATAGCCCATCTTCTTCTGCCTGTTGTTCATGGCCGCGACTTCCAAAATCACGGCAAGGTTACGCCCCGGCGTGATCGGGATGGTATACATGGGCACCTTCACGCCGAGCAGTTCCATATACTGTTCATCCAGCCCGAGGCGGTCGTAGTTTTCCTGATTGTTCCACGGAACGATGTTCACGACGAGATTGATCTCGTTCTCGGCCTTGACCGCGCCCATGCCGTAAAGCTGGGCAACATTGATGATGCCGATCCCGCGCAGCTCAATATAATTGCGGATCAGCTCCGGTGCCGTGCCCAGCAGGGAATTGCCGGCGACCTTTTTGATCTCGACCGCGTCGTCTGCGATCAGGCGGTGGCCGCGCTTGAGCAGCTCCACAGCCGCCTCGCTTTTGCCCATGCCGCTTTCGCCCGTGAGCAGGATGCCCTCACCGTAGACTTCCATCAAGACACCGTGGCGGGTGATGCGCGGGGCGAGCGCCGCGCGCAGATAGGCGATGATGGAGGAAATGATCGTGCTGGTCGCCTCTTTCGTGCGCAGGAGCGTCACGTTATGCTTCTTCGCCATGGCAAGGCAGGCGCTGTCCGGCTCCATATCGCGGGCGATCAGCAGCGCGGGAAGCTTATAAGAAAGCAGGCGGTCGAATGTGATCGTGCGCTCGGCCTCGGGCAGCTTGCCCAGATAGCTCATTTCCACATTTCCGAGCACCTGAAGGCGCATCGGCTCGAAATGGTCAAAATATCCTGCCAGCTGAAGCCCGGGACGCGCCACGTCCTCGACCGTGAGCCGAATGGAGGCATAATCCGTGGAGGCGTGGATCACCTTCAGATCAAACTCGCGCACGAGCGTCGTCAGCGGCACGCTGTAGTTTTCCATTTGTCAAAGCACCTCACTTTCCTTTTCCTGCCATTATACCCGTCTTTCGTCGCAATAGCAATATATTTTTGAAAAATCGAAAAAATTTCAAAAAAATGCTTGCATTTTTCGGCAAACTCTGGTATCATATCTTAGCGCCTGAAACAAGGTGCGCGATTGAGTATCCAGAAGGAGGTGCAATGAAATGGCTAAGTGTGATTTTTGCGGCAAGGGCGTGACCTTCGGTATCAAGGTTTCCCACTCCCACAGACGTTCCAACCGTGCATGGAAGCCCAACGTCAAGCGCGTCAAGGCTGTCGTTAACGGTACTCCCTGCCATGTGTACGCTTGTACCAGATGCCTCCGTTCCAATAAAGTCGAGAGGGCTGTTTGAACACACACGATACAAACATAGGTTTTTATGTTAGTATCCTGTTAGTTCGATTAA
>CAZIGE010000122.1:0-3038 GCA_964538475.1 uncultured Oscillospiraceae bacterium
GGTTGCGCAGGGTCTCGTTGATGCAAACAACAAGACCTTCACCGAAACGACCGAGGTCGTTATCGTAAAGCTTGAGGAGCTCGACAAGGAGTTCGCCAAGTACAATCCGGTAAATTACGCCGAAGAGGAGTACAACAACCTCGTTAAGGCATACAACAACGCACGTGTCAGACTTCTCAGAGCCATTAATGCCGAGGAAGCCAACAAGGTGCTCGACGATGTCAAGACCGAGCTTGCCGAGGTCGATGACCTTGCCGATACCGCGTACGTTAAGGTCGACGAGATCGTAAAGCCGATCATCATCGCCGCCCTTACCAATGTTGAAAACAAGGAAGCCGATTCCAAGAAGTCCATCGACGCCGCCAAAGCCGCTGTCGAAGCAGCAATCGAGATTATGGGCGAGGATGCGGTCAAGAAGTACAACAACGGTGAGAAGACCGTAGATCTTGTCAAGATGGTAGAGGATGCCGAGGCTGTATATGCTAACCTCGTAGCAGCCAAGGAAGCCGCTCCCGCAGTTCAGGAAGCGATCAACGCGCTGATCCCCGCCGCCGAGGTGTACACCGCTTACACCGACAACGACGACATCCTTGCTCTGAAGGCAAACCTTGAGCAAGCCGCCGCAACGTTCAAGGCTTGGACCGGCAAATACTTTGCCAATGATGACAAGAACGTCAATATCGACAGACTTGTTGATATGACCGCTTACAATGAGGCTCTCAATTACTGCACCGAGACCCTCTACGGAACCGCTCTTGCCAACTGGAGAGCTCAGATCAGAGAGGCTCTCTTCGCTGCCAAGTACATCGACAGTAAGGACGAGGGTTACAACGTCAACGGCACCTGCCTGTACAGCACTCTTGAGGCACTTACCGCCGTTAAGAATACTGTCGATACCGAGGCTGCCGCTCTCACCGTAGAGACCTCGACCATCGGTCAGGAATACACCGACCTTGAGGACGCTATCGACTACGCCACCAAGATGACCGCTAAGAAGACCGAGGCAGAGAAGGAAGGCGGACTGATCGCACAGATCGTCGCTCTTGGCGATGCCGACCTCCTTGCTTGGGACAATGATGCAGTCGCAACCGTAAAGGCTGCCTACGACGCGTGGGTAGAGGGCGTTGATGCCGAGAACGAAGAAGCGATCCTCGGTGACAACGTTACCGCTCTCAATAATGCAGTTGACAGAATGGCGGTTCTCGCAAATGCGAAGACTGCCGCCGATGAGCTCAATGCTCAGATCAAGGCATACAGCGTTGAGACCGTAAAGATTACCGATAAGGCCGCTCTTGAGGCTCTCAAGACAAGCGTAAACACTTGGCTCACCACCTACGCGATCGTTGCCGACGCCACCGACGCGAAGTACGTTGAGGCAAACTACAAGCTCGTTGCTCACGACACTCTTGCCGAGCTCATCGCAGCTTGCAAGGATAAGACCGTCGATGCCATCACCGATGCCGTAGCCAACGTGCTCCCGAAGATCAATGCGATCGACACCACCGGCAAGATCCTCTATCAGAAGAAGAACATCACCGAAGCAGAGCAGGCACTCTCCGATTGGCTCACCGCTAACGGACTCGTCAACATCAGCGATATCGACGCAACCGGACTTGAAGGTGAGACCGCAGAGCAGTACGAGGCTCTCGTAAAAGCCGTTCATACGCTTGAGGATACCATAAGCAAATACGACAGCACCCTTGCCGCTGCAAAGGCCCAGTACGAGTCCGACAAGGTAAAATACGACCTCTTCAACGTTCTGACCGCTTACGAGCTCAAGAACGGTGAGACAATCAAGAACGCTTACAACACCGCCGCTTCTTGGTTCAATACCTACGCCGATGCAGACCTCGGCGGAATCGAGGGACTTGAGAAGCTCGGCGTTGAGACCGGCTTTACCTCCGCACAGTATAACAAGATCGTCAACGCCAAGGCCGCGTATGACAAGACCCTTGCAATTGCTACCACCGATGCCAAGGCTATCAAGGCTCTCATCGACCTTTGCACTCCGGTCAACATCTACAGCCGTGTTGACATCGTCAATGCCAAGACCGCTTACGAGAAGTGGTGCACCGATTACAACGTTGAATATGCCGATTATTCGTCCGATGCCTTTGAGTCCACTCTCAAGGATATGAAGAACGTTATCGACACGATCGAAACCGAGCTTGAGCCCAAGATCGATAAGATTGAGAAAGAAAAGAAGGAAGAGACCGATAAGGTCAACGACCTGCTTGCAGCTCTTAACAAGAGCATCGTCCTCGCCGACGAGGAAGCAGTAAAGGCAGCCCGCGCAGCCTACGACAAGTGGCTCAACGGCGACGGCAAGGCTACGATGGCAATCGACGCCTCCAAGACCGTTAAGATCGACGGCAAGGATTACTACATCGTCTCCGCCGAGAATTATAAGTACCTCACCGATGCCGAAGCTTACATTGAGAAGCTGAAGAACGCAAAGGAAGCAGCGCAGAACGCTATCAAGGCTCTTGATAAGCTTGCTGCTCCCGTTGCCGGAATGGATCAGGCAGTCATCACCGCTTACAAGGCGGCTCTTGACGATGCCAAGGCAAAGGTAAAGGCGTTCCACGATCTCGGCACCGACAGACTTGACGATTCGTACCTCACCCTCGTCACCAAGGGTGAATACCACTACGCTCGTTACGAGACTACCTACCAGATTCAGAAGGATTACAAGCAGGCGGTTTTGGATCACGAGACCGATGCCAACTACGAAGCCGAACTGAAGGGCGCCATCGACAGCGTACTCAACGATTACCTTGACAAAGCGTATGCCGAGTCGACCCGTACCGCGTACTATACCGATAACACCGTCTTCACCACTCTCTATGCAGAGTATAAGGCAGCTCTCCAGAAGGCTATCGCTGACAACAGCAGCGCGAAATAAGCCTCACGGAAGCAAAAGTTAAATAAGTGATCAATCCCCGTTGCCGCGAAAGCGGCAACGGGGATATAATTTTCGCCCAAAAATCAAAAAAATTGCAAAAAGGTATTTATTATTTCTGCGGAATGTGATATAA
>CAZIGE010000123.1:0-2934 GCA_964538475.1 uncultured Oscillospiraceae bacterium
GATTTTTGGACGACCAGCACTCGTTGTGCATATCGGCCTTGCGGATGATCTCGCCTTCGAATGCGGCGGCAAACGCAACGGGGATGGGCAGCTCCTTGACCTTGATCTTGATGTTGCGCAGTTCCAGCGACTTTTTCACCGTCTCGGCATGGTCGCAGACGGATTCCAGCGCGCCGGGCACCTGATTTTCGCCCAGATCGATGTCCACGACGACGGGGAAGCCCAGCGCGATCGCGCCCGCACCGGCGGAAACGACCACGGCATCGATCGCGCCGAACGTGTTGACGAAAGCCGGGACGCGGTTCTTGGTATAATCCAGCAGACCCGCCAGATTGCCGGGCTGCACATTGCCGAAGATCAGCGCCGCGCGGATGGCGACGGTGACGACATGGATCACGGCGGTCACATCATGTCCCAGCGGGATGACGCGCAGCTCCAGACCCATTTTCACGCCGCCCTCAGCACACTGCTCGATGCAGTCGCCGATCAGGAAGGTCATGATGCCCTTGGACTGATAATCCTTGACGACTTTGACCACATCGGCGGCGTTTTCCGCCTTGCCCAGCACAACGGCCACGCCGGGGATATCGCCCGTGACCAGCGGCACACCGAGCGAGCGGATGATGGGGTCGGGCACGAAGCCGATCCCGGACTCGTTTTCATAGGGATCGCCGCCGTTTACGTACTTCAAGCCCTCCAGGATCTCCGCGCCGACGGCGGTGGCCAGTCCCGCATTCAGAGCCTGCCCCAGATCCTCCTGATTGGTGATGAGGCTCTTGAGCACGCCCACGCAGGCGGGCAGGTCGCCAAGGGTTTTTACCTTTACGCCGGTGGCGGCGTAAATGGTGGGGAAAAAGTAGGCGGTGTCGGGGAAAGCGATGACCTTGTCCGCGCCGTATTTCGCGATCGCGTCGTTCACGGCACCCTCGGTCAGACCCGCTACGGCATTGCTGCCGCCATAGATCAGATCAGTCAATACACTCATGATTGTTTTCCTCCCAATTTATTGGCAATTGTAGATTTATATCAGGCCGTCCGGCCGAATATACGCGGTTGGCTCATACGCCCAGCAGGAACTTGGCGAACAGGAAATACACCAGCAGGCTCAGTGCGTCCACGATGGTGGTGATAAAGGGGCTGGCCATCACGGCGGGGTCAAACCCGAGCTTTTTGGCCAGCATCGGCAGCACACAGCCGACCAGCTTTGCCATCACGACGGTCACGCCCAGCGTCAGGCAGACCGCACCGTCCACCCACAGATCGATGCTGTCGTTGCCCATCAGGAGCCTGTCCACCAGCAGGATCTTCAGGAAGCACACCACGGCCAGCGACAGCGCGCACAGCAGCGCGGTGCGGATCTCTTTCCAGATGACCTGCGCCAGATTTCGGAATTCCAGCTCGCCCAGACTCATGGCGCGGATGACCATCACGGACGATTGCGAGCCGCAGTTGCCGCCCGTATCCATCAGCATGGGAATGAACGCCGTCAGCACGGGAAGCCCCTTGAGCGCATCTTCGAAAGAGGTGATGATCAGCCCCGTAAAGGTGGCGGATACCATCAGCAGCAGCAGCCACGGAATGCGGTGCCGATACAGATCGAGCGGCGTGTTTTTCAGATAGGTCTTCTCCGAAGGGGTCATAGCGGCCATGATCTCCATGTCGGCAGTGGCCTCTTCTTCCATGACATCCATCGCATCGTCGAAAGTGACGATGCCCACCATGCGATTTTCGCCGTCCACCACGGGCAGGGCAAGGAAGTTATATTTGCTGAACATCATGGCCACTTCTTCCTGATCCGTGTGTGTCGTGACGCAGATCAGGTTGGTTATCATGATGTCGCGGATCTTTGTCTCGTCGTCCTCGGCCAGAAGCAGATCCTTCACGGATACCAGACCGATCAGCTTCCGATCGACCGTAACATAGCAGGTGTAGATCGTCTCTTTGTCCACGCCCTGACGGCGAATGCGCAAAATGGCTTCGCCCACGGTCATGGACGGGCGCAGGGATACATATTCCGTGGTCATCATCGCGCCGGCCGAATACTCGGGATAGCGCAGGATCTGATTGATCGACGTGCGCATCTCCGGCTCGGCGTTTTCCAGAATGCGCCTGACCACATTGGCGGGCATTTCCTCCACGAGGTCTGCCGCATCATCCACATACAGTTCATCGAGCACTTCTTTCAGCTCACTGTCGGAAAAGCCGCGGATCAGAAGCTCCTGCGCATCCGGCTCCATTTCCACGAAAGTCTCCGCCGCCTGCTCTTTGGGCAGCAGGCGAAACAGCACGGGGATCTGCTTTTCCTCCAGCCCGTAAAACAGCGCCGCAACATCCGACGGGTTCATGGTGGACAGGATGTCGCGCAGGGTGGCGTATTTTTTATCCTCCAGCATTTTCAGGAGTGCTTTTTCTACGATTTCAAATCGTTCGGCCATTGTGTTTCCTCCTTATTGGTTGTTTCAATAACGGAGCAAAACGGCGCAGAGGGTCAATCCGCCATGGATCGCCCTGCCCGTATACTTCGTCCCGGTTGACTGCCGCCGGCGTCCATGGTATCCCCCCTTGAAACGATATTTTCCCATATCTATTTTACTCCCGTATTCTGCCCTTGTCAACGAAAATTCTGCATCCGCGCAAAACGGATGCAGAAAAAAATCGACAAAACGCGGCGCTGTCGGCGGATTTCCCGCGTCGTAAAAAATCGAAAAAATAGCGCTTGACAAATCCTCATCTCTTTGCTATAATGGGGAAGCTGTTTGGGAATACCGCGCGGGGGCGCAGGCAATGCACGCACCGTTTCCCGATCGTGTAGTTCACCTTCCGAACGGTTTTCTCTTAATATGGGGGTATAGCTCAGCTGGGAGCCCAAGCAAAACGGCTACACACCCCACTTCTTAATTTAATATTTCATCTTGCGAGCGATTCTCTCTTATA
>CAZIGE010000124.1:0-2595 GCA_964538475.1 uncultured Oscillospiraceae bacterium
TTTTGCATCTACGGAAATATTATTCCGCAGAAATCAGATAATAGTACACCGGCTGGCCGCCGCTGAGCAGATTTACATCCGCATCGGGGCAGATCTCGGTGAAAATGTCGGCGGCTTTCTGCGCGTGCTTTTCCCGAACATCGTTGCCGTAGTAGATGGTGATGTATTCCTTGCCCGCATCACGCACCTTTTCGGCCAGAGAGCGCAGCAGGACACGAACATCGCGGCTCGTGCCGAACAGGGCGCTGCCGTACAGGGCAAGGTAGTCGCCCTCGTGGATATCATACCCGTCAAAATCGGAATCGCGCGCGGCGTAGGTGATCTGCATGGTATCCACGGTGGACAGAGACTCGGTCATGGCGGCTTCGTTTTCCTCCACGGTGCCCTCGGGGTTGAAGTTGAGCATGGCGGTGATGCCCTGCGGCACGGTCTTGGAGGCGATCACGACGACGTTTTTCGGCGTGAGCGCGTTGACCTGCTGGGCGGCCATGATGATGTTTTTGTTGTTGGGCAGAACGAAGACCGTTTCGGCACCGACCTTATTCACGGCTTCCAGAATGTCCTGCGTGCTGGGGTTCATGGTCTGGCCGCCGGAGATGATCCCGTCCACGCCCAGATTCATAAACACATCCGCAAGGCCGTCGCCCGCGCACACGGACACCACGCCGATGGGCTTTTCGGGCGGCGCGATGGTGGGTGCCTGCTCGGCCTCGGTCATGACCTTGGCGGTATGCTGCAGGCGCATGTTTTCGATCTTAACGGTCACGAACGAACCGTAGTCGATCGCCTCGTGCAGCGCCTTGCCGGGATCGTTGGTGTGGACATGCACCTTGATGATCTCTTCGTCGTCCACCAGCACCAGGCTGTCGCCCAAACTGTCCAGGAAGGCTCGCAATGCGGCGGGGTCTTTGTCGTTTTCGCGGCGAATGATAAATTCGGTGCAGTAGGTGAACGTGATATCCTCGGTGTCGAAATCGGAAAAATCGGCCGCCTCGCGCACTTCGCCGTCGCCGAATCCGGCAGGGACGACGACATCCTCACCGCGCAGGGCACAGAGCATGGCATCCAGTGCGATCAGCCAGCCCTTTCCGCCTGCGTCAACGACACCGGCCTTTTTCAAAACGGGGTTCATGTTCGTGGTGGCGGCCAGCGCCGTGCGCGCTTCTTCGATCGCCGCCTCGTGGACGAACTCGAAATAGTTGTTTTCTTCGGCGGCGCGCTGCGCTTTGGCGGCGGCCAGACGGGCGACGGTCAGGATCGTACCCTCGGCAGGCTTCATCACGGCCTGATAGGCTGCGTCCACGCCCTCCTGCAGAGCCTGTGCCCACAGCACGCCGTCACAGTTCTCGGCGTCCTTCAGGCGGCGGGAAATGCCGCGCATCAGCAGGGACAGGATCACGCCGGAATTACCGCGCGCACCGCGCAGCATGGCGTTGGCGGCGATCTTGGCCGCCTGTCCCAGCGCGGGGTCTTCCGCTTTTTGCAGATCTGCCGCCGCGGCGTGGATGGTCATGGACATATTCGTGCCCGTGTCCCCGTCCGGGACGGGGAACACATTCAGTTCGTTCAGTTTTTGCTTGTTGATCTCAATGGCGGCGGCCGCGCTGATCACCAGTCGGCGAAAGTCGGCACCGTTGATTGTCTGTCTCACTTCTTCAATCCCTCCAGAGTATCAGCCGTTCATCATGGAATCGACATAAACATTCACGGCACGCACTTCGGTGCCGGTATATTTGGTAACGACATAGCGCACCTCGGAAATAATGGATGCGCCTACAGCGGAAAGATTGACACCGCTCACCACGATGATGTGCAGATCGACGGAGATGGAGCCGTCCTGATGGAACTCCACCCGAACGCCCTTGGAAAGGGACTCCTTGCGCAGAAGATGATAAACGCCGTCGGTCAGGCTGCGGGCGGCCATGCCCTTGACACCGAAGCAATTGGTCGCGGCGGTGCCGGCAATGTCGGTGTATACGCCGGTGCTGACGTTTACACTGCCGTTTTCGTTGTTATGACGGATCATAAAATTACCTCCAGTATTGTTGGCGGGCGGTATCGCACTTCCCGCCGGTTCAGATCATGCTCGCTTCCCAGCATGCGGGCGCGGTCAGACCCATCATTTTTACGATGGTGGGCGCAACATTGGCCAGGCCGTACTGCCCGTCGAGGATGTGCCAGCTGCGGTCTTTATCGTAAATGATAAAAGGAACGGGGTTCAGAGAGTGCGCCGTGCGCACAGAAGTCTTACCCTTTTTGGCTTCGGTCATCTGGTCGGCATTGCCGTGATCGGCGGTGATCAGCACGGTGTAGCCGTATTTGTCGGCGGCTTCCACAATGGCTTTCAGGCCGTTGTCCACGCATTCCATGGCGTAAACGACCGCGTCCATCACGCCGGTATGACCGACCATGTCGCCGTTGGGGAAATTGCAGCGCAGGAAATCGAATTTCCCGGAGGCCATGGCCTGCACCATCTTTTCGGTGATCTCCCGGCTCTTCATGGCGGGCGCCTGCTCAAACGGAATGACATCGGAGGGGATCTCTTCATAGACTTCCAGCGCGTCATTGACCTTGCCGGAGCGGTTGCCGTTCCAG
>CAZIGE010000124.1:2605-2836 GCA_964538475.1 uncultured Oscillospiraceae bacterium
ACATGGCCGGATTTCTGCGTTTCGGACAGGGCATATTCGCGGATACCGGCGCGGCAGAGCACTTCGGTGAGCGTATTGGTGATAACGGGGGGCTGGACCAGATAATGCGCGGGGATGTTCAGATCGCCGTCGTATTGCAGCATACCGGCAAAATGTACGCCCTCGTAACCCGGACGGTCGAATTTGTCGAAATCCTTGCGGTCGAAGGCCAGGGAGATCTCCTGCGCGCGG
>CAZIGE010000125.1:0-2830 GCA_964538475.1 uncultured Oscillospiraceae bacterium
ACGCATAAAATGTCTCCTGCAAATCAATACTGTCTTAGTTGCCGCCCCGCGCCAAAGCCTCCCCTGTGCAAGGGGAGGTGGCAAAAATCTTTGATTTTTGACGGAGGGGTTGACTGTAAAACCTGAAATATTCGCGAAATTCCGAACCTTAACGAAGAAAATCAATCCCTCAGTCAGCTTCGCTGACAGCTCCCTTTACACAAGGGAGCCTTGGGTGCGCCTTCGGGCGCAGCTTTTGCGCAGGGGGAGCCGGGTCAGGGCTGCGTGAGCTGCATACGGCTCTGCACGGCCAGCTCGTCGCAGCGGTTATTTTTGGGATTGTCGGCGTGGCCGCGTACCCAATGGCAGCTTACGCGGTGCACGGCGGTCAGCTCCAGCAGGCGCGCCCACAGATCCGGGTTGAGCGCGGGCTTTTTATCGGATTTGACCCAGCCGCGCCGCTGCCAGGAAGCCGCCCAGCCCTTTTCCAGCGCATCCACGACATATTTGGAGTCGGAATACAGCTCGACGATGCACGGCTCCTTCAGCGCCTCCAGACCGCGGATGACGGCGGTCAGCTCCATGCGGTTATTGGTGGTGTCGGCCTCCGCACCGCTGAGCTCCTTTTCCCGCCCGCCGTATTCCAGGATCGCGCCCCAACCCCCGGGGCCGGGGTTGCCGGAGCAGGCACCGTCGGTGTAGAGCGTGACGCGTTTCATGCTTCCTCCGTATCGTCGGCGGGCACGGCCTCGATGGAGACGACCTGATTGCCCTCCTCCACGCGCATGACGATCACGCCCTGCACGTCGCGCCGATACACATTGACCGATGCGGCGGGCACGCGGATGATAACGCCGCCGTTTTCGATGACCATGATGTCATCCGTGTCGCCCACGACGACGCAGCCCGCCACGGGGCCGGTCTTTTCGGTGATATTATAGTTTTTCAGACCCTTGCCGCCGCGTCCCTGCGGCAGACGCTCGCCGTTTGCGCCGGTGCGCAGGTATTCGGTCAGGGCGGTGCGCTTGCCGTAGCCCTTTTCGGTGATGGTCAGCAGGGTCTTGCTCTCGTCGTAGCGCTGCGCGCCGACGACATAGTCGCCCTCGCCGAGCGTGATGCCGCGCACGCCGGTGGCGTCGCGACCCATGGGGCGCACGTCGCCTTCATGGAAGCAGATGGCCATGCCCTGCCGCGTGGTGAGCACGACGGAGTCGTCCCCGCCCGTGCGCAAAACGCCGATGAGCTGATCGCCTTCGTCGAGCGTGATGGCGCGGATGCCGCCCTTGCGGTTCGTCTTCAGCGCGATGAACGGGATGCGCTTGACCGTGCCGAATTTCGTGACCATGACGAGGTATTCGTTGTCGTCGAATTCGCGGGTGATGACCATGGCGGTGACGCTCTCGTCCTGCTCGATGGGCAGGACGTTTACGATAGCCGTGCCGCGCGCGGTGCGCCCCGCCTCGGGGATCTGATAGCCCTTGCGGTGGTGCACGCGGCCTTTATCGGTGAAGAACAGCATGTGATCGTGCGTGGAGGCGATGTTCAGCGACTTGACATAGTCCTCTTCTTTCAGGTTCTGCGCGTTCACGCCGCGGCCGCCGCGGCTCTGGGTGCGGTAGGTATCCACGGGCATACGCTTGATATAGCCGTGGTTGGACAGCGTGAAGGCGCACGTCTCCTCCTCGATCAGGTCTTCGATGTCCAGCTCGTCCTCGATCTCCTGGATCTCCGTTCTGCGCGTGTCGCCGAATTTGTCGCGGATCTCGATCAGTTCGTCGCGCAGCACGCCGCGCAGCTTCGCGGGATCCTCCAGCAGCGAGGTGTGATAGCCGATGCGCTGCTGCAATTCGTCGAACTCGGTTTGCAGCTTTTCGCGGTCAAGCCCCTGCAGCGCCTTCAGACGCATATCCAAAATGGCCTGCGCCTGCACTTCATCCAGCGCGAAGCGCTCCATCAGGCGCTGTTTCGCGTCGTCATAGGCGGTGCGGATGATGTGGATGACCTCGTCGATATTGTCCTGCGCGATCAGCAGACCTTCCAGCAGGTGTGCCCGCTCGCGCGCCTTGCGCAGGTCGAACTGCGTGCGCCGCGTCAGCACATCCTCCTGATGGTGCAGGTATTCATCGATGATCTGCCGCAGGGAGAGGATCTTCGGCTGCTTCTGATCGTCCACCAGCGCAAGCATGATGATGCCGAAAGAGCTTTGCAGGGCGGTCTGCTTGAACAGGTTGTTCAGCACGACCTGCGCGTTCGCGTCCTTTTTCAGCTCGATGACCATGCGCATACCGTTGCGATCCGTCTCGTCGCGCAGGTCGGAAATGCCGTCCAGACGCTTATCCTTGACCTGCTCGGCGATGTTTTTGATCAGCTGGCGCTTATTGACCTGATAGGGAAGCTCGGTGACGATGATGCGCATACGATCCTTGCCGAATTCCTCGAATTCCGTGCGCGCGCGCACCACGACCTTGCCGCGCCCGGTGGCGTAAGCGGCGCGGATGCCGCTGCGCCCCATGATGATGCCGCCGGTGGGGAAATCCGGGCCGGTGATGTGCTCCATCAGGTCGGAAAGGGTGGCGTTTTCATCGTCGAGCACGCAGACGCACGCGTTGATGACCTCTTTGAGGTTATGCGGGGGGATATTGGTGGCCATGCCGACGGCGATGCCCGACGAGCCGTTGACCAGCAGGTTGGGGAAGCGGCTGGGCAGCACGCGCGGTTCGCGGCGGCTTTCGTCGAAGTTGGGATCCCAGTTGACGGTGTCCTTGTCGATGTCGCGCAGCATTTCGGCGGACATTTTCGACAATCGCGCCTCGGTATAACGGTACGCCGCGGGGGGATCGCCGTCGACGGA
>CAZIGE010000126.1:0-2794 GCA_964538475.1 uncultured Oscillospiraceae bacterium
CGCTGACAGCCCCCTTTACACAAGGGGGCCTTGGGCGCTCCCGCGCCAACACATGGATCGACAGTTTTTTGACAGTCTGAAAAATCGCCGCCGATGGGAATTCGGCGGCGATTTTTCAACAGGCGGCTCAGCGGCGCAGGTCCTGCCCCGCAAAGTACTTTTTCAGCGGCGCATACAGCAGTGCGGCCACGCCCAGCGCGAGGATCGCATTGGGCAGCATGTAGACCCCGTTATACAGCAGTGAATACAGGTGCGGGCTTGTGATCGCACCGAGGGACTCCAGCCCCTCCACCGCCGTGGGCGCGACGATGCGGTACAGCGTGATGCCGCTGATATGGTGCACGAGATACCGTGCCAGACACCCGACCCCGATGCACGGGAAAATGCCCCATGCCTTTCCGCGGAAAAATCCGCCCAGACCGAGCGCGGTATAGGCCGCGAAATAATCCAGCAGGATCGACTGCCATCCCCAGGCATAGCCGCCCCCAAGCAGCATATCCAGCAGGCCGTAGGCAAAGCCGAGCAGCAGCCCGTGCCGGACGCCCCAGCGCTGGATATACAGCAGCAGGGGGAACATGGCAAGCGTGACCGAGCCGCCCTGCGGCATATTCGCGAAGATCATGCTCGACAGGTAATTGAGCACGACGGCCAGCGCCAGCAGGATCGCGCCCTCGCACAGGGACTGCACATACAAATGGGTTTTTACGGATTTGGACATAAGAACGCCTCCAAAAGAAAGTATCGCATTGCAATCCGTCAAAGATGTGCAATGCGATTTCCCGTAATCCCATATTTCATCTTTTCCTACGACGGTACTGACCGTATCAGGTTCACGGGTCTGGGCTACCGATCCCACTCTCAGCCGAATGCATCCGGCTCCCCGAAGACAGGTTTGTTTTGCGATCTGCCTAATATTATAAACAAATCTTAATGTTTGTCAACAGTCTTTCGGTTGAAATGGTGAAAAAACTATGCTATAATGAACGAAACTTTCCTACACGGGTGAACTGTATGCTGCGTAAGTATCTGGCTGTTTTTCTGATCGCCATGCTGCCGCTGATCGAGCTGCGGGGGGCGATCCCCATTGCCCTCGGGTTGGATCTGCCTGCTATCCCCGCGATCATCGTATGCGCCGTCGGCAATATGCTTCCCGTTCCGCTGATCTATTTTTTTGCGCGAAAGATCCTGACATGGGGCGCGCACAGAGCGGGTATCGGCGCGATCTGCCGTTTTTTTCTGGACAAGGGCGCACGCGCAGGTGAAAAACTGGTCGCGCGGACCGGGCGCGGCGGGTTGTTTGTGGCGCTTTTGATATTCGTCGGTATCCCCATCCCGGGCACGGGTGCCTGGACGGGCGCACTCGGCGCGAGCTTTTTGAATATGGGCTTTCGCTCCACGGTGGTGTCCGTTTCGCTGGGCGTGGTGCTCGCGGGGCTTATCATGAGCGTGGTGAGCCTGCTGGGATTGCACATTTTCGGACTTTGAAAACAGGAGGAATATTCATGAACGACTGCTTATTCTGTAAGATCATCGCCGGGGACATCCCCTGCACCAGGGTTTACGAGGACAGCGAGATCCTCGCCTTTCGCGACATCGCGCCGCAGGCACCGACGCACATTCTGGTGATCCCCAAGGCGCACCTTTGCGGCGTTTGCGGCATCACGGCCGAAAACAGCGCGGTCGTCGCGCGGATCTTTGAGGTGATCCCCGCCATTGCCGCCGCCGAAGGTCTGGTCAACGGCTACCGCGTCGTATCCAACTGCGGGGACGATGCGGGGCAGACCGTGCCGCATCTGCATTTCCATATTCTCGGCGGAAAAAAGCTGATGACGGAAATGGCCTGAGACGCGCCACTGCACACATAAACGCCCCGCCGGAGCGGTCGCTCCGGCGGGGCTTGCTTTATGCGATCAATACAGGATGTTCTTCTCGGTCTCGGGATCGAAGAAGTACATGACCTTTCCGGGGAACGTCAGACCGACTGCCTTGCCGTTTTTCAGCAGGGAACGCTGCTCATGCGACAGCTCGACCGTAGGCGTGCGGGCGATGAGGTTGTTCGTCTCGTCCACATGCACGTGCAGGTGCAGCTCGCTGCCCATCATTTCGTTGACCAGAATGGTGCCGTTGATGGCATTTTTGCCTTCCTCGGCCAGCGTGATATGCTCGGGGCGGACACCCAGCAGCACCTCGCCTGCGGGGATCTGCTTCTCGCGGAGCAATTCGCCGTTGATACCGTCGACCTCGATCTTCGCGCCGAACGGGGTGACATAATACTTGCCGTTCTCGATCACAAGCTCGGTACGCATGATGTTCATCTTGGGCGCGCCGATAAATTCGGCGACGAACAGGTTGCTCGGGCGCTCGAAGACTTCCTCGGGCGTGCCAACCTGCTGGATGTAGCCGTCCTTCATGATAACGATACGATCGCCCAGGGTCATAGCCTCGGTCTGATCGTGCGTAACATAGACGAACGTGGTGTCCAGCTGCTGGCGCAGGAGGATGATCTCGGCGCGCATCTGGTTACGAAGCTTCGCATCCAGGTTGGACAGCGGCTCGTCCATCAGGAACACCTTGGAGTCACGCACCATGGCGCGGCCGATGGCGACACGCTGGCGCTGGCCGCCGGAGAGCGCGCGGGGCTTACGGGTCAGATACTCGGTAATACCCAGGATCTGCGCGGCGCGGGTGACGCGCTCGTAGACCTCTTCCTGCGGGACTTTTTTCAGGCGCAGGGAGAAGGCCATGTTCTCAAACACGGTCAGGTGGGGATACAGCGCATAGTTCTGGAAAACCA
>CAZIGE010000127.1:0-2615 GCA_964538475.1 uncultured Oscillospiraceae bacterium
CGACCACATGATGGTCGATCATATGCATCCCGTTATCCAACAGGATCAAGTACACTTGCTCCACGGTCACGCCGGTAAAGCGAGGGCGCAGGAAGGTGACCAGCTTGTCCACCGTGTCGAACACTGTGATCTTTTCGGCCTGATCCATGGCGCAACGGCGGGTCACGGTCGGGAACAGGCGCAACAGGCAGGTCGCGCACTCCCCTACGCCCTCCTCCGCCATCAGCTCCTCCGGGGAGGCCTCCATCACGCCCGAGAGGCTCCCGAAGCGGTTGATCAGCCGGTGTGCCAGCGGGTTGACATCTATGCGGGGGGCGGCGTACCCCAAGATCAGCTCCAGCAGTTCGTGCGGTGCCAAGTCGTCCATGCTCCCCCTCAAGAATCGCTCCCGCATCCGCTTGCGGTGTCCCGCGTGGATGGACTCGGGGCGGGCATCGGACGACTTTTTGGTTGCTTTTTTTGACGGTTTTTCGGGCGCGGGTGCCGGTTCCAAGGTCGTCTGTGAGTCGGCTCTCACCGGGTAAGCCCTCCTTTTGGAAACAAGTTTTTGGTCAATTTGACTGTTTTTGTGCCTCTATTGTATCATGTTCAAGCGATCTTGTCAAGTGGGGCAGGGAACTTTTTTCGACCGTAATTCTGCGCTGTAAATAGATATGGCTCAAAAAGATTGTAAAAAGATATGGATATCTGCGCCTGTCTACTTCGAAACGGAGAGGAAGGCAGGATCGTCCGCGCTACCGAGGCGGATATTGAGCTGAACGGTTAGATCGTAACATCTAAGGTTATCGTCAATACCGTTAAGTATTACTACGATACCGAGGGTAAGATGACCAAGAAGGTCATCACTCTCGCAAGCGGCTCTGCTCAGACCATCTAAACACTAACAGTGAGGAGTTTTTATGATAGTCGAATTGGACTGTTGTGGATTCAACCCCAAATTAATCAAAGTTACCGTGGATGCCAAAGCAAAAATATCCATATGCGAAACAAAAATTTTTATAGAATCATCAAACGAACGTATAAGTTGGTTGACGATTAAAAGCAAGTCGATCTACAACACAAGATGGTGCTATCTTAATATCTTCAACCCGATTCACTATTTAGCACAGTATAAGTTGAAGAATGATGACATATATTTTTATGATAATGGTTTTCTTTGGGTAGATATTGACACAAAAAGTACTTGTACTTCCGATTTGAAAATTAGGTTAGAAAAACATACTGTGCGCATAAACGGTTCAAATTTGGAAAAATACACACTTTGCACGCTTTCACGCGATAAAATCTTCATTCGACATCATGATATCCCGGCAAAACAAGTGCTTAGATACAAAATGACTAATGTAGCATCGCAAGTGTTCTATTCTGTATTGATTATGTGTTTGGCGATTGTTTTAAAGAAAACACAAGAAGAAATACTGTTATATGTATGTGGTTTCATTATTCTCTTCGCCTTTTCCGGTGTTAAGATATACAAATATCTTTCATCTAAATCAGCAAAAAACATCTAAGGAAACGCTGATTTCATGAGGTGGTGCATATTCGGTACGGATTTTTTCGTCTGCGATTGCGAAAAACTCAAGATGTACCGGATGTACATCGAGTTTTTCGGCAAGAAGCGGGCGGGAAAAGATGTGCCGCCGAATAAATCAGTGTTTCCCTAAAGCACTCGAACATCAAATCTCTGCTGTTTTGAATTCACTTTTTGCTCCGCATTTCATTTGAGGTGCGAAGCTTTTCTATGTCTGCGATGGCAACGATAATATCGTCCGTTCTATTGACATTTCGGGCAAAAAGAGTATAATTATGAATACGAGGAGGGCAAGAACGTTCGCGCTACCGAAGCGGATATTGAACAGAATGATGGAAGGAATCGGATACATAAGTGTAAGAGGAGAGGTTTATGAAATACAACGTTGTTTTTGAACTTACTGAAATATCAAAATTCATTATTATGGTGCGGCAGGTGTTTGTGGAGGATTGTTTATAATCGCATTTTCGATTTTCTTAGGGACATTTGGAACCGCTGTTCATGAACGCATTTGGAGTCCATTGTTAGCAATGCTGTTTTCTGTTGTATTTTTATTCTTTTCAATAACTTTGGCGATCAGTACCACGAAAATGTTAAATCACATTTATGGATGCTATGAAAGCGGTGACGTGCAGATCATTGAGGGAAAAGTGGAAAATTGCGATACGGAACATTTGTATAAAAATGGGCGCGGATCATTTGAAGTCAACGAAATTGAATTTGACTATGGACATACTACCGGAATTCCCGGATACAGAGAAAAAAACAATTTCGTTCATACAAATGGGCAGGCAGTTAAAATCTATTATATCCCATATTCAAATGAAAATGTAATTGTTAAAATTGAATTATTCGAATAATATAGGCAACACCGCACAATTCCCGGTTAACGCCTTTTTACTCGCTTGCTTGCACCAATCCGTCATATTTCACATATTTTCTCCGCGTGGCATCGGCAGGTGAACTACGCGCGCGGTAATTTGTATCGTCTGACGAATTTTCTGGCTGCTAATTTTAGAAGTTTAATCTATGATCGTGTTAAAATTGATTTCCGAAAAAAAAGTTGGGACAAATTTCAAAAAAA
>CAZIGE010000128.1:0-2581 GCA_964538475.1 uncultured Oscillospiraceae bacterium
CCTATCAAGCTTAGTATTTATACAAAACGAACAAAAAAGGCTTAAAAAGATTGTCGAATATGCGAATGGAAAATACAGATAGATTGTGGTAAAATATAGGCGTGAGATGTTGGGGCTTGCTTGTTTTTGCTTTGCGTTGTTACGAGCACTATGGCAGGAGCCTGCTGATTGACAATTGCACTATAATTGAAGCTATTAGCTCGCTTTAAAGCCATACTCGTATGAATGCACAACACGCATAGCTTAGTGCCGAGCTTTATGTCAAAAAGCGTATGAATACATAACGCATAACAGCACATAACTTAGCGACGAGTTCTATGTTAGCTATAAGCTACTGAACTACACTTTGTAAGCTATAGAGCAACGCTTTACCTATTCTCTCATCAAGCTTGTACAGCTGCCTTGCGGCAACGGAATGGAGACGACTATGAAGACCTATCGTGCAAGAGCATTGAGGCGCGCGGTGAGCTACGCGCTGGCGATGGCTCTTTTCTTTTTTACGACGTTGACGGCGCTCGCAGTGGGCTCTCGCGCGAGTGCGGAGCTCGCGCTCTGCTCCGCGACGTATCTTCCGCGAACGAGCCGCTATGATCCCGTGTCAAACTACGTGAGGCACGCCAACGCAGACGGGGCAACGGAGGAGGGCTACGATGAGCTTGGCGGTGGAATAATAGACTACACGGGAATAGACGGAGGCTATGGTAGCTTTTCGAGCGTGGCTTCCACGGCGGCGGGCGGAAACGGATATGCCGAATACAAAATAGAGTCGGGCGATGAGGGGCTTGGAGACACGAGCCGCAACGCCCCTTTTTTAGATATACTTCACGCAAAGGGCGGAAGCTACGACGTGGGTGAAAGCGACTCGGGCTACGTTCCCGTTGCGGCTGAACGCTCGCTTACGGAATACGTCTATACAGTGGAGGAGATAGATATAGCGACGGGCTCGTTCTATACCCCCGTTTCAGCCAGATTCACGCTTTCGGGCATCGAGCCCACGTTCGATGAATTTATGGGTACATTTAAAGCTATGAGAAAATACGAGCTTACGACAAATACCCTCTTCTCCGTGGCTTGTGACGGAACGTTGAGCGTTGGAGAGGCGAGCCGAGCTCTTCCGACGGACGGCGGCTTTGCGCGCCTAACTCTCATAATGAAAACGGAGCTCAAAAAGGAAAACTACGTGGTAAACCCTTGGGCAGATGAAGAGTCTCAACTGACAAGAAACTCCTACTCCCTCGCGGGCTCCTCTCTTTACGTGTACGTGGACGGAGAATATTTAACGACGCTCACAGCCTTTATGCCGACGCGGGCAGTGGATAGGGAGTTTTCGAGCACGCTCGGCATCGATTCGCTCCGCCTCGAAGTGACGGGAAGCGAGCAAGCTGCGGGGAGCTCCTTGCGCTTAGACAACTTCTATCTGGGGCATTATACCGAAAGCGAGGGAGACGAGATAGCGAGCATAGTCTCGGATACTGCAACGTCTCTTGCTGGAAAGAGCGAAGTTCTAAATCTTCCCGTAAATGAGAGCACTTCTTCAAGCTCCGACGGAGAGCTTCCCGAGGGGATAAAGCTCAACCTCGGAGTATACGGATATTTCAAGCTCAACATATATATCCCCCTCACCTCGGATGAAGGTGCGGAGCACGAGGTGCACGGGATATACTTCGACGAAGAGAAGAGCAAGCCCTTGAAGTGTGAGGGTGAAACGGAGCTCGACGAAAAGAGATATATTAAATATTCCTGTTGCTTCGGCATAGCCGAGACGGATATACGAAGCTTTTACCTATCCTACGAAAAGAACGGAGAGGCGAAGGAGTGCAAGCTACGCTACGGGATCCCCTGCTATGCCGCCTCGGTCATGGATGACGCGGAGCAGAGCGAGAGCTCGAAGCGGCTCGTTATGAATATGGTCAACTACGCGGAGCGAGTGCTCGCGCTCACGGAGGGAGCCACCACTCAAAGCTCCAATACCGAAAGCTATGACACCTCCGCCGCAGGCGCCGCCATCTATGCGAGCCTCCTATCCTCTTATTCGGAATACGTGACGAGCTACGAAGAAAAAGACTTCGACGTTGGAAGTGAGATCTACGAGCGCGAGATAGCACCGCTCACCTATACCGAAGCGGAATATCTTAAAGGGGTGAGCTTTTATTTCAGCTCCTTTGAGCCCTCGTTCGGCATAGTATATTCGGAAGCCGCGATAGCGCGCGGGATAGCGTACCCGAGCGATAAGGGCGAGGGGATAAGTGTCATGGGCGGCCTCGGGAGCACCTTTTCCCGTAAGGTGCTGGGCAAACACCAAGCCTACACTGCCGACGGCGTCTACGTCGAATGGGACGTCGCCTGTTCGAGCGGCTGCACGCTCTACTCGTTCATAAGCACCTACGGAGCGGACGGCGCGCCGAGCGTCTATCTGCTGAACGATATCTTAGAGCTCACCGTCACGAACGGAGAGGAAGAGCTCGAAAGCGTCACTTACAGCTTAGCCGCCTACATACACGCCGTGTCCCTGCTGGGCGAGCGCGACGCGATGTTCGCCGCCATGGCGCTCTACGCCTACGCGGACTCCGTTGAAGCCTTC
>CAZIGE010000129.1:0-2416 GCA_964538475.1 uncultured Oscillospiraceae bacterium
TTTATCGAGGACGAGCCGAGAGCGATATTGACGCCCGAAAAAGAAAACGTACGTCAACAAGGCAGACGGTATAAAGAACCGAACGAGCCGATGTTTGCACTTACCGTATGCGACAGACACGGCATAATACATTACGGTAGGGTACGGAAATTGATGCCGATAGAGTGTTGGAGATTGCAAGGTTTTACGGACGAGCAGTTTTATAAAGCGGTAGCGGCAGGCATAAAAGACGGGCAACTGTATAAAATGGCAGGGAATGCGGTCAGCGTACCCGTCGTTTCCGCCGTCGGGAGAAAAATCAAGGCTCTCGACGACGAACAAAACAACAATGAGGAGAGATTAAGACAATGAACGAACAAAGCATAAAAGACAGAATTCAAGCGTTTAACGACGAAAATGCGCCGTTTTATATCGTCGATCACGAGGACGGACAATATAGCCTGTGTCTTTGCTTTATGTATGCGGAAGACGATTACTGCCAAGAAGCGTTCGACAGATACGCAAGGGAGATTGGCGATAATCCTCGTGATGCAAATGGTTTTTATACGCACGGAAACGGGTATGAGTGGGAGGCGGCATTTAAGAAAGCGTTTGAAAGCGATGAAAAATTGCAGGATTTCGACTTTGACAGCGAAAGCGACGGGTTCTATTGCGATTGTAGGGATTTATCCGCGCTTGAGGATTTCGGTAGACGTTTTAGGGTAATATGCGAGGATACGGAGAAATTTGCGCCTATCGTATCGGCGGGGATAAAGGAAGAAGAAGTTAGAGAAACGGAAGAAAGACGGCTTATGGAAACGGTCAGAGGACAAATTCAAGCAAAACTCAAACGAAATCCTTTGTCCTCGTTTGATATCCGAACTCCGAACGATAGATTTTACGTGGAGGCAAGTACGGGGAAACGATTGCTCGACGGTATTTTGCAAAGCGTAGAATCGGATTCGGGAACGGAAATGTCCGCAAACGAATTTCTCGATATGAAGGTTACTGCGATACAGAAAGATTTGTTCTCGGATGAGCTTTATCGAATGACGGCGGAAGTCGAACAAGAAGAAATATTGTCTCCGACGATGAAGATGGGAGGTTGAATATGTCGAAACAAATGAAAGTCGAAATTTCCGCGCCGAACGGTTTCGGCGGAGAATGGATATACGCTACGATAGAACTCCCCGCAAAGGAATACGAAATTCAAGACGCATTGCATAAAGCGCGAATTACGAGCGACGAAAAAGAACGGTATTTTTCGGTGTATGACTGCGAAGCGTTTCCCGTGCTTTCGGACGTAAAAATAGAAACGAGCGGTATCGATGAATTAAACTATCTTGCCAAACGTCTTGACAGGCTCGAAGATTATGAAAGAAACGTTCTTCTCGCCATAACGCCGAGAATATTGAAAGAAGTAAACGAGGGCGATATTGTCAGTGTAAAGGATTTAATCAATTTAACGTACGGACTCGATAAAGTGAGCGTTGCAAGCAACGTGCGGACGTTGAGCGAACTCGGAGAACTTGCAATCGAAAACGAACTGTATAAGTGGATGGAGCGCGTTCCCGAAGAGACGTTGCAGTATCTTGACAGAGCAAGAATAGGACAAGAAATCTATGAGGATGACGAAGGCGCGTTTATTAACGGAATGTACGTTGCCGCAGGCGAGTACGAATTTCAAGAGGTATACGACGGGAAAAATCTACCAAAACAAGAATCGTTCGCCGAGTATGCGTTTCGTTTGGAATTGGCAAAACCGCCGACGGACGATGAAACTATCGAAGAAAAACCGACCGAATGGCTTGAATTGCCGATAGTGCGAGAGAAAGCGGATAACGTTGCCCGAAAACTCGGTGCGAATAAAATCGAAGATTGCGTATATCTCGGATTCGAGTCGACCGTACCGCAGATGGAAAGCGATAATTTCGGGGATATGCAAAATTTCGATAAACTCAACAGTCTTGCCGAAACGATGGTGCAAATGACACCGTCAGACCAAGTAAAATTTAAGGCGATACTTTCCGCCGAAACACCGGAAAGAATAGAAAAAATTCTCGATATAGCGAAAAAACTCGACAAATACGAATTTGCGACACAGGTAGAAGACGCTGCACAATTTTTCAAAAGTTATCTTTTGCGCCACACGAATCAAAGTTTCGACGGGAAATGGCTCGATACGATGCTTTTAAGGGAGGAAGGATATGAATTGGCGAAACGGCTCGGCGCAACGTTTACCGATTACGGGGTGATATCCGCATGTGGCAGAGGACTGTACGAATCGGTTTCAAGATATGAAAGCCAAATTATGGATGAGAAATACGATCTTATAGAAATAAACGGTCAAAAGGCATTGTTTGCAAACGAAACGATACAGGATAAAGATGTGCCGAACGGCTTATATAAATACGATTTGCGTGGTGGTGAAACAAAG
>CAZIGE010000130.1:0-339 GCA_964538475.1 uncultured Oscillospiraceae bacterium
GTGTAACAAGTATAGGAAGTTGTGCATTCTATGGTTGTAGTAGTTTAACAAGTATTGAGATACCATCCAGTGTAACAAGCATAGGAGATTCTGCATTCTCTAGTTGTAGTAGCTTAACAAGTATTAAGATACCATCCAGCGTAACAAGTATAGGAGGCTCTGCATTCTATAATACTGCATATTACAACAATGAAAGTAATTGGGAAGATGGAGTACTTTATATTGGGAATCATTTAATCAAAGCAAATATATCTATCTCTAGTAAATACGTAATAAAAGAAGGTACGCTAACAATAGCTGGATATGCATTCTATAATTGCAGTAGTTTGACAAGTATAA
>CAZIGE010000130.1:439-2354 GCA_964538475.1 uncultured Oscillospiraceae bacterium
CCATCCCATCAAGTGTAACAAGTATAGGACAATATACATTCTATAATTGTAGTAGTTTGACAAGTATAACCATCCCATCAAGTGTAACAAGTATAGGACAATATACATTCTATAATTGTAGTAGATTAACAAGTATTGAGATACCATCCAGCGTAACAAGTATAGGAGGTTTTGCATTCTGGAAGTGTAGTAGTTTAACAAGTATTGAAATTCCATCAAGTGTAACAAGTATAGGACGTTCTGCATTTTCTAATTGTAGTAGCTTAACAAATGTATATTATAAAGGAACAATAGAAGATTGGTGTAATATAAAATTTAATAGTAATACTTCTAATCCAATGTATTATGCACAACATTTCTATATGTTAGATAGTAATAAAGAATATAAAGAAGTAGCAGAAATAGAAATACCAGATACTATAACTGAAATAAGTAATTATCAATTCTATGGATTTAATAATGTAACAAAAATAACAATTCCATCAAGTGTAACAAGTATAGGAGGTTTTGCATTCTGGAAGTGTAGTAGTTTAACAAGTATAATAGTAGATGAAAATAATGTAAATTATAAATCTATAGAAGGTAATTTATATACAAAAGATGGAAAAAGATTAATTCAATATGCAATAGGAAAAAAAGATACAAGTTTTACCATTCCATCAAGTGTAACATGGATAGGAGGTTTTGCATTCTCTGATTGTAGTAGTTTAACAAGTATTGAGATACCATCAAGTGTAACAAGTATAGGAGAATATGCATTCTATAATTGTAGAAGTTTAACAAGTATTGAGATACCATCCAGTGTAACAAGTATAGGAAAAGATGCATTCTCTGGTTGTAGTAGTTTAACAAGTATTGAGATCCCATCAAGTGTAACAAGTATAGGAAGTTATGCATTCTCTAATTGTAGTAGTTTAACAAGTATAACATTTGAACAAGGTAGTAAATTAACCAGTATAGGATATTATGCATTCTATGGTTGTAGTAGTTTAACAAGTATTGAGATACCATCAAGTGTAACAAGTATAGGATATTATGCATTCAAAAATTGTAGTAGTTTAACAATCTATTGTGAAACAAGTAGTAAACCTAGTGGATGGGATAGTTATTGGAACTATAGCAATAGACCAGTTGTATGGGATTATAAAAACAATAAATAATCTAGTCGTGCATTTAAATTATTTTATCATTAACCCATACGTGTTTATAGGATATTATGCAAAAATAGTACATACTTAAAGGAATGACGTAAGTATTATAAAAATGCATCAAAGTTAATAATGAAATAATCACAACCGATTATAACTAGGTTACGTTTACCTAGAGATAATAAAATATTAAATGAAGCTGATATAACTTCAATAAAAGTATATCATCAATAAATTCGTGTATTACTACATTGATAATTTAATGTTCAATTTTGATTTATACATGAATTATATAGAGGAGGATATTAATAATATGAAACAAAAGAAACTGATGGCCATACGTGCTCTTGTATGTTTGGTACTTACAGCAATTTTAGGTATTTTATGTTTGTGCCCACTATTTAGCATTAACGTAAAAGTAAGCGATGAAGCTGCTGATGTATTATCAAATATTGTTGAACGAAAAAAAGTAATAGAACTAATGGAAAAATTAGACTTGAAATTAGATTTTGAACTAGATGATGATTTTGAAGAAGGTGAAGAAAATAATTATGCGGCTAGCTTAACTGATAAAAAAGAAGAAATTGAAAAAATATCTAAGCCATATAATGAACTAGTTTCAAAGATTCAAGCATCAAGATACTATGATACAGATTATAGTTTAAATGTGCTTGCTGAAGTCATTATAAATGATTATAATGATTTTGATAAATCACTTCCTTATGGTTTTGAGTCAGAAGAAGAAGTAACAAAATGGGTAGATGAAT
>CAZIGE010000131.1:0-2334 GCA_964538475.1 uncultured Oscillospiraceae bacterium
CCGCCGACATCATCGCCGGCCTGCTGAGCGTCCCCTTCATCATCCACTTCCTCCGGCTGCCGCTGAAGGATGAATGAACTATAAACGATACCCCGGCGCAGCAACAAACTGCGCCGGGGATCTTTTACGTTCTCATGCAATCAAGGAAACAGAATTTTTTCTACCGTTGCATCGGAAATCAGTTCGGTGCCGCCCAAAACATAACCGGAGGTAATGCCGCCCGACTGGACATACCGTTTTGCTGCGCTTTCCCAGCCATCCATGGTCAGGATCAGGGGCGACTTTTTGGCATAAGCCAGCGCACCACCGCACAGACCGTCGGGATAGTTCCACGCATAAGCCAGCACGACAGAGTCCGGGGAATCAAAGTACCGCTCTGCCACCATTGCGGACGTTTCAAAACGTCGCTCACCGGCCAGACGTTCCACCGATCCATAGTTTTTCAAAATCTTTTCCATGGCGACACTGACCGCATCCTCGCCGCCAAGAATGGTGAACCGGCAACCGTTCAGGCTCCGCAGGTAAGCATCGTCCACACCGTAATGCTTGCCCTTGTCATTGGTGTAGACCAGCAGGATGGGCTTACCCGTTGCAGATGCACTTAGGGAATCCGCAAAGTTATAGGCCGTGCAGACCAGAATTTCGCTGCCGGATGGAACACCGGCTTCTTCCAGAATCAGCCGGTTGGTATCGAATCGATTCTCGCCGCCCAGACGTTTTACATTGTAGCCGGTCAGGCCATCGTCATACAGCGTTGGAACAGCATCCTCGCCACCCAGAATGTACACCGTGCCACCTTCGGTCAGGTTCGCCTTGATATAGTCGATGTTGTTGGTGTCCAAATAAGCGTACTGTTGCAGATCTCCGCCATAGCTGAGCAGAATGGGTGCGCTCTTGACAGCAGCCAGGTAAGAACCGGACAGAGCGTCAGCAGAGTCACTGCCGCAAGCCAGAATAATGGCGTTGAATTTTTCCACGCCCAGCACCGACTTCAGTTCATTTGCCGTCTTGATGGCGGTGTCCCAGCGATCGTTACCGGCAAGACGGATCACACCGGTATCCTGCGCCATGTTCACGCCACAGATATCACACTTTCCGTCTCGATTTTCGTCAATGCAATCACTCACCTTGCTGCCACAGATATCGCAGTTGTGATCCTTGTTATTGTCGGCGCACTGGCTCAGCTGCTTGCCGCAGTTGTCGCACTTGTGGTCGCCGTCTTCATCTGCGCAGTGGCCGACGTTAAGGGTAAACTTCGCCGTGACACTGTCATTGACCTGGTAAGTATACGTCACGGTATCATATCCCGCCGTTAAGATATTGCCTTTGACATTGCCACCGTACCAGTCACTGGCTCGGGATACCTCAAAATTTCCCGGCAGCGTCGTCAGATCCAGCTGCCTGTTTTCATCGAAGCAGGCAGTATAACTATTGGAATCCAGATTAAGATGCACAAAAGTCATGCCATCCGGGAGGCTTACATTGGTCAGCCGATTACTTACTAGCGAAATTTTTGCTAATTTTCTACATCCCGAAAAATCCACACTCGTCAGTTTATTCCATCCGGCATAAACATAAGACAAAATGTTGCAGTTGCTCAAATCCAATGTTGTTAACTGATTATGTGTACACGTTAAAAAATTCATTTTGGGATTCTGACTGACATCCAACTCAGTCAACTGATTACTTTCACAATAAAAACATTCAAGCCTAGGATTTTTGCTGACGTCTATGCTGGTAAGCTGATTTTTACCGCATTCCAAGACCTGTAGGTAAGGCATCCCTGTAACATCCAACTCCGTCAGTTCATTTCCTTTGCAGAGAAGTCTGGTCAGTCCAGTAAAGTATTCAATACCGGTCAAATCCTCGATACCCATTTCTGTGACATTTATTGTGAGCGTATTCCGAATCTCCAGCCTTGTCAGCATCCCATCCTCGCCGTAGCTTTGCTGCAACAGATAGTTCCGAAAGTTTTCATCCGGGAAATTCTCTTCATTGATCTCTACCACATACTCCTCTTCATCCTCCTGCGCATAACCTCGCACCGGCACCAGAGCCAGCACCATGCACAGGCATAGCAGCAGGCTGAGCGTTCGTTTTAACATGATTGATTCTCCTCTTTCGGTAATGATTGCGGAATGTGTTCACATCCCACACCATTGTACCCCCCCCGAGGACATTTTCAACCCCTATTTTTGGTTTTCTGCAAAATCCGGCTTTTTATAATCAAAAAATGCAAAGGCCACAGCCTCAAAGGGCTGTGGCCGAATCGTTATTTGCTTACAGCTTCTGCATTGCTGCCAGGCTCTGCTCCAGCTGGGTGATCAGTTCCCG
>CAZIGE010000132.1:0-2266 GCA_964538475.1 uncultured Oscillospiraceae bacterium
CGCGGGTGCGGGATTTGAGAGCATCGAAGAAATCGTAAATGATCTCGTTGAGGGGCATTTCATAGTGCAGCTCCACGCGCCCCGCGTCCAGATAGACCATATCCCTGAATTCGCCGCGGCGATTTTGGCACAGCTCCATGATATTGCCGACGTATTCCTGCGGCGCGATCAGGTTGACGCGTGCGAACGGTTCCTCCGCAAGCTTGATCTCCATCGGATCGGGATAATCCAGCGGCGTGTACACCAGCAGCACCTCGTCGTTCAGCTTGGTGATGCGGTAAACGACGTTCGGCGCGGTCGTGATGAGGTCGAGGTTATACTCCCGCTCCAGGCGCTCCTGAATGATCTCCATATGCAGCAGACCCAAAAAGCCGCAGCGGAAGCCGAAGCCGAGCGCGATGGAGCTCTCCGGCTCGTAGCTCATGGAAGCGTCGTTGAGTTTCAGCTTTTCCAGCGCGTCGCGCAGATCCTGATATTTCGCGCCGTCGGCGGGGTAAATACCGGAATAGACCATCGGCTGCACCGGGCGATAGCCGGGCAGCGGCTCCGCCGCGGGATCTTCCACGCCCGTGATCGTGTCGCCCACGCGGGTATCGGCAACGGTCTTGATGGAGGCCGTGATATACCCGACTTCGCCCGCGCCGAGCGCGTCGCGCGCGAGCAGTCCCTGCGGGGTCATCACGCCGACCTCCACGACCTTATATACCGCGTCGGTGGCCATCATGCGGATATCCTGTCCCGGGCGCACGACGCCCTGCTTGATGCGGGTGTACACGATCACACCGCGATAGGGGTCGTACTGGCTGTCGAAGATCAGCGCCTGTAACGGTGCGGTGCGGTCGCCCGTGGGGGCGGGCACGTCGCGCACGATCATTTCCAGAACGGCATGGATGTTGATGCCGTTTTTCGCGGAAATTTCCGGCGACTCCTCGGCGGGGATGCCGAGGATATCCTCCACCTCGGCTTTGACCTCGGCCGGGCGGGCAGACGGCAGGTCGATCTTGTTGATCACGGGCAGCACTTCCAGCCCCGCGTCCACGGCCAGGTAGGTGTTGGCCAGCGTCTGCGCCTCCACGCCCTGCGATGCGTCCACCACGAGCACCGCGCCCTCGCACGCGGCGAGGCTGCGGGAGACTTCGTAATTGAAGTCCACATGACCCGGCGTGTCGATCAGGTTCAGGGCATACGTCTGCCCGTCGTCGGCGGTGTAGGTGAGCGTGGCGGCGGTAGCCTTGATGGTGATGCCGCGCTCCTGTTCCAGCTCCATGGAGTCGAGGATCTGCTCGGCG
This sequence comes from uncultured Oscillospiraceae bacterium, assembly GCA_964538475.1. Classification (GTDB taxonomy): domain Bacteria; phylum Bacillota; class Clostridia; order Oscillospirales; family Oscillospiraceae; genus Faecousia. Next base: position 1,290 of record CAZIGE010000132.1, read on the forward strand.
CGGTGGCGCTGCTCGATGGCGTTGCACTGCTCAAGCAGGCGGTCTGCCAGCGTGGATTTGCCATGGTCGATGTGCGCGATGATGGAAAAATTCCGAATTTTATTCAGATCGGTCATAAAATCGATACCTCCGGCTCTGCGCCCTGCGCGTGCGGCGCAAAAAGGACAGAACTGTTTCATTATCTTGATTATAACGAATGCAGACGAAAAAGTAAACCGTATGTTTTACCGATTTTTCGGGAAAACTCTCTGCGTGGGCTGACAAAAAAGGACAAAACCCATGAATTTTTCAAAAATTTTTCCCGGAAACCCTTGCCGAAACGGAAAAAACAGGCTATAGTTTCAACGCATGGAACAAATTGCCGTCTATCATGAGAAAAAGAGGGAGCACAAACGATATGAGTAATGCAAAAAAACCGTCCAAAGTGCCGGAGGAAACATATGCCGCGTTGCAGGGGCTGATCGCACAGGGCAGGAAGGAAGGTATGATCCGCGCGTCCGACCTGAACGCCCAGCTGGAAAAAATGGATCTGTCCGCAGAGAAGATCGAGGAGATCTACGACCGCTTCGAGGCGATGAATATTCAGGTCATCACGGGCGAGCTGGATCTGAATTTGGGTGACGATCTGGATTTTTCCGATCTGGGCGATGAAATGGACGTTCTGCCCATCGACGATGCGGATCTGGTCGACCCCGTCGATCTGGCGGCGGAATACAATCTGGATGACCCCGTGCGCATGTACCTGAAAGAGATCGGTCAGGTCAAGCTGCTCACCGTCGAAGAAGAGGTGGAGCTGGCCAAGCGCGTCGCCGAGGGCGATCAGGAGGCGAAAAACAAGCTGACCGAGGCAAACCTGCGCCTGGTCGTCTCCATCGCGAAAAAATATTCCGGCCGCGGGCTGCACATCCTCGACCTCATTCAGGAGGGCAACACGGGTCTGATCCGCGCGGTCGACAAATTCGACTGGACAAAGGGAA
>CAZIGE010000133.1:0-2218 GCA_964538475.1 uncultured Oscillospiraceae bacterium
GGTAAAATAGCGGTTACAATCGCTGCAATACCAATACTCAATGTTGCCGCTTTCGATGCAGTTCGCCGCAGTAGCCGCCACATGGGTCACATTGGCGCAGGTGCACCAGATGCCGGCCTTATAGATGTAAGGCGTCGTGCCATCGCCGCTCGGCTTGGTGTAGGAGCCGTCGGCGTTTTGGAGCCATGCGGGGTTGACCTTGATCTCGGTATAGGTAGCGGTCTTGTCGGCATTCTGCGTGGCCTGATAGGTCACGGTCGTACTGCCGCTGCCGATGTAAGCGACGGCGCCCTCGGTGCCGGTGATGGCCGCACCGCTCTCGGTGGTATAGGCGTAGCCGGTCTGTGCCTTGACGGTGCCCTCAATGACGAGCTTGGCGTCGACCAGATCGGCGGACGTGCGAGTGTGGGTTCTGCTGGGGGCGTAGCAGACGGGAACGATCGTCGCATTCTTGCTGCCGCAGTAGGCTCCCCACTGATCGACATCATAGAAGAATGCTTCGCTGCCGTTGGAAAGGGTACAGGTGGCGTTCTTCCCCACGACGACCTCAGAGCCGGGGAGGAACGCGACATTCTGCGTAATGCCGATGTTGCCGGAATTGGCGTTCACGGTAATATTGCCGTTGATGCCGAGGGTATAGTTCTTCGAATTGAGGCTCGTCGTGCCGATCTCCAGGTCGATGGGTGAAATGGTGAGGTCGCCGTCGGAGATGACCATGAGGCGGTCGGTCGTGCCGTCGTACCACTTGGTCACAGAGCCGGAGGTCAGCTTGAACATGGCATCCGAAGCGGCAATGAAGTTCACGGAGGAGTTAAAGTTTGTGCTGCTCATGTAAACCGTGGTATAGGCATATTCCTTGGAGCCGTATTTGAGGGTCAGGGGAACCTCAATGTTCTGAATATAATACTGGCTGATGGGGAAAACGCCGTTGTCCATGCTCGTGCTCACGGTGCCGCCGCGGAAGTCGGCGATCTGGAACAGCTCATAGACCGATGCACCGCTGTTGGCAGTGACGGCGCCGGAGCCGGTGATATAGCCGTAGGCATAGAGGGCACCGCCGTCATTAACGGTGATGTTGCTGGATGCGTTCATCTTGACGAAGCTCGTTGCGGCGGCAGGAGCTGCGCCGTAGAGGGCCGCGGGATAGCCGCCGTCAACACGCATATGCTTGCCGGAGAGACTCAAGGTACCGTTGACGACGAGGTTGGCACCGGCGGCCATGGTCAGAGTGCGATAGGCAGTGGGTTGGGTGTAGCTCCCGACGGATTCCGGCGTGGTGGTATAGAGCGTGCTTGCGGAATCAAAGGGGATGAGGAGGGTGACGCCGGAGGGGATGGTATAGGTTCCGGCAGCAAGGGTGCCGCTGTTGGCAAGGACGACAACCTCGCCGGTGGAGGCGGCTTTGGTAGCGGCCGCATTCAGGTCGTCGGTCAAGAAGGTATAATCGCCGACCGTCCAATAGGTGTTCGTGGTCGTGTTCAGCAGACCCGTTTTGAACGTATGCTTGGTCTTGGCGCCGAGCCAAAAATAGGCCGGGGAGTTTGCGCCGGAGAAGACGGCCTTGATCGTGCGCGTCGTGTCGACGAGGTAGGAAAGCTGTGCGTCGGTGCCAAGGACGGTACCGTCGTCATAAGTCCAGCCCACGAAAGATGCGCCGCTCTTCGGCGTGGCGACGAAGGTGAAGCCCTCACCGGGGATATCGAGCGTCGAGCCGGCGGAGACATTCGTACCGCTGGCGGTGACGGAGCCGTAGTTCGAGTCAAAGTTGACCGTTACCTTGGCGGTACCGCCGGCGGCAACGAGGGAGAAGTTGCTCAGAACGAGGGTGGCGGTTTTCTTGCCGGCAGCCGCACCGAGCGTGACTGTCAAAGTGCCGCCGGATGCCAACTCCACGGAATAGTTGCCGGAGTCCGAGTCAGGCGACGAACCGGCGATCTTGAAGGAATTTTGGCCGGAAGCGGCATAGTCAAAGGACAGGGTTGCCGTTGCGCTTGCCATATTGGTAAGCGTGAGGGTCAATGTCTGCGCTTCTAATCTTCTGCTGGTCGCCGTGGCGGTTACTGTTCCGCCGGATTCGGTCAGGGAAGCGGTCGCATCGCCTAACGTGCTGGAATACGAGCCGGAAATGGAAACATTGCCGACCGAAACGGTAGAGGTACTGCCTGCCGCAAACGCCTGCAACGGCAGGACGGAGAGCAGCATGGCCAGCACCAAAAGG
>CAZIGE010000134.1:0-2215 GCA_964538475.1 uncultured Oscillospiraceae bacterium
CAGCAGCTCGCCGGCGATCTTATACATATTGGGGATCATCAGCAGCAGACCCTGCGAAGCGGTGTAGGTAGTCGTCAGCGCACCGGCAGCCAGCGAGCCGTGCACCGTACCGGCGGCACCCGCCTCGGACTGCATCTCCACGACCTTGACCGTGTTGCCGAAGATGTTCTTACGGCCTGCGGCAGACCACTGGTCGACATTGTCGGCCATCGGAGAGGAGGGCGTGATGGGATAAATGCCGGCTACCTCGGTAAACGCGTAGCTCACGTGGGCGGCAGCGGTATTGCCGTCCATGGTTTTGAATTTTCTAGCCAAAATGAATTACCTCCTAAAGTAAATCAATTTTTGTCGTGTATATCATAGCACTTCTTTCGCGGTTTGTAAAGGCAAAAAACGGCCGCGTGCGCAGAAAAAGCGCGAAAAAATGCCCCCCCGCGCACAGGGCGCGGAAGGACATCATGTCGCAAAGTCGGGTCATGCGCACAGCGTTTGCGAAAAATCGGAAAAATGTGCCAGGATCTGCGCGGCATCAAGCGCTGCATCCGCCGCCCAAAGCAGATACTCCCCCACTTCCGGCCAATACAGCAGGAACATCTCCCGTTCGAAATCCACGGCATAGCGGCACTGCACCGCCGCGCCGTCCGATTTTCGGCAGCCGACCGTCGATGCGGAAAAATACGGATAGGCACCGCCGCCCGCGTCTTCGTCCGAATTTTCCAGATCGGGCAGCGCGTAGGGATAATCGTCGGCCGTCTGAAGCAGGCGGTGCACGCAGTCGGTCTGTGTTGGATAATCAAGCAGGACAGCCGTCCAGCGTATGCCGACCGTGCCCGCAGGTTCACCGTCCGCGCGGAGCAGGGTCGCCGTACCGTTGCAGCGCATTTCCTTTACCGTCGGCCGCTCGGGCTCTGTCGCAGGGGCAGTCGTTCCCTGCGTGAAGCCGGGCGCGCACCCGCAAAGCAGGCCCAGCAGGAGCGCGAGTGACAGCAAAAACGCGATCCGTTTTCTCACAGCGCTCCCTCCTCACAGCCGACTGCCACGCAGCGATTACTTTAAGCTTATGTTAACACTTTGCAAATAAAATGTCAACCGTCATGAGAAAACGAACCGATTTTTTTACACGCGTCAGACGTTGAACAGGAAATTGACGATATCGCCGTCTTTCATCACATACTCCTTGCCCTCGGAGCGAACTTTGCCCTGCGCCTTGGCATTTGCCATCGTGCCCAGTGTTTTCAGGTCTTCAAAGGCAATGACCTCCGCGCGGATGAAGCCGCGCTCAAAGTCGGTGTGGATCTTTCCGGCCGCCTGCGGCGCTTTTGTTCCCTTTTTGATCGTCCACGCACGGCATTCGTCCGCGCCTGCGGTAAGGAACGAGATCAGCCCGAGCAGCGCATACGAGCTTTTGATAAGGCGATCCAGACCCGATTCGTTGACACCCAGTTCTTCCATGAACATGGCCTTTTCCTCCGGGTCATCGAGCTCTGCGATATCCGCTTCCAGCTTGGCACAGATCGGCAGGCACTGGCTGCCCTCTTCATCGGCCAGCGCCTTGACGGCTGCATAGTGGCGATTGTTTTCGGGGATATTGATCTCACTTTCGGCAAGATTTGCCACATAGATCGTCTTTTTCAGCGTCAGCAGATCGGAGGTCGCGATCAGCGACAGCTCTTCGGGGTCGTCGGTATAGGTGCGGGCAAGCTTGCCCTCGTTGAGGTGGCGCAGCAGATCGGTGAACAGCTCGACCTCGCGGGCATACTTCTTGTCGCCGCCCTTCATGGCCTTCTGTGCCTTGTCGATGCGCCGCTCTACCATTTCGATATCGGCCATCACCAGTTCCAGATTGATGATGTCGATGTCGCGCAGCGGATCGGTGCTGCCTTCGACATGGGTCACATTGCTGTCTTCGAAGCAGCGCACCACATGTACGATCGCATCCGTCGTGCGGATGTTGGACAGAAACTTGTTCCCAAGCCCCTCTCCCCTGCTCGCGCCCTTGACCAGTCCCGCGATATCCACGAATTCGACGACCGCCGGGGTCGTTTTCTTCGGACGATAAAAATCACTGAGCCAGTCCAGCCGCTCATCCGGGACGGATACAACACCAACATTGGGGTCGATGGTGCAGAACGCATAGTTGTCCGCCGGTACGCCCGCGTTCGTGATGGCATTGAACAGAGTGGACTTGCCCACATTCGGCAGTCCGACGATACCT
>CAZIGE010000135.1:0-1993 GCA_964538475.1 uncultured Oscillospiraceae bacterium
CATCAAGGGTGACTTCTCATCTTTATTTGGTTCACATCATTTTAGCACATACATATGCGAAAAAAAGAATGCGCGGTCACATCGGGATATCCTGTCCCATTTACAGGCCGAGCAGAGCTTGCTCCGCTGTGGCGCATTTGGAGCGCAGATAGGTGCGCAGGGGCAGATTGCCGTCGGAGCCGTCCATGGTCATGCTGTTTCGGTGATCGGCTGCGTTGCGAAATACGGAGGCGGGCTGTGTCAGCGTGCCGTAAACGGACTTTGCCGCCTCGAATGCACGCTGAAATTGTGCGGGATCGACCCACTGCGAGGCAAGGAGCGTCCGCAGCCGCGCCGCATATTCTGCTGTGTACCACCCGCCGTAGCAGACCGTGCGCAAAAACAGGGGATTTTCCTGCGTGCCCGCGTTTGCGGCCAACACCGTGGAAAACGGGTCGTCGGTGGAAACGCCGTCCCCGGTGGGATCCCACTCGTGCGTGATGCCGAGGCAACGGTCATAATCGCACGGGATGAACAGGCAGCCGCCCTGCGGCGGGAAGTAGATATAGCAGTTGTTGTAGTTGTTGCGCAGATCGTCCGGATTGCCAAGCAGATAGGACACTGCCGCAAAGGACAGGAACCGATCCATATCCACCAGCTGCTCCAGCGTTTCGCGGGTCAGCGCGCTGTCGTTCAGCGCGGCGATGAGCTGCCTGAGCGCACTGTGATCGGATTTTTTCTTGTTCGTTTTCAGGTCATAGGTATAGAACAGCCCCGCGTCCTCGTCCTCCACGCCGATGGAGGACGCATCGGTAAAGGTTGCGCCGCGGCTCGTCCACCCCAGCTTGTACAGATCGCCGCCCTGCTGCGATTCGGGCAGATTGCGCTTGAGGAAGACCTTATCCACAGGCTCGTAGATCAGATATACCCCGCCGTGCAGGCCTGCCCAGTCCACGCTTGCCAGATTGGTGCGCTGCGCGAGAACGCCGTTCGCGCGGAACATTTCATAGGCGTAATGCTCGCGCAGGAAGGTCGCGTCGTTGCATTTGTTCCAGCGAACGTCCATTTTTTCCAGCGTTGCGAAGGTGCGGTCTTTCCGCTGCTTGCGTGCTGCTTCATCCGTCCAGACCAGCGCATCCTCTGCGTAGTATTCGGCATCGTCGAAGGTCTCCTGAAAGCTGATCTTGAAGTGGATCAGATTGTAAATGCCGTCCTGCGCGCTGTAAAAACTCGTGCGGGAGGTGTTTCCCTTCATGCGTACGCCGACCTGCTCTATGGTGTATGTTTCGGTATTCCCGCTCGCATCCGTAATGGAAATGTCAAGATCCGCCATGCGATAGATGGGCGATTTCGAGCCTGCTGCGCTGTAGGTATCGTAGTCGGCTTGCAATTTGGCGAGCTCCGTGTCCGTCATGCGCAGGTGAAGCTCGATCTTGTTGCTTGCATCGAACAGTCGCGCGTAGAGCGCCTCTTCCGACTCGGTCGAAGCGGAGGTCGGGGCGGTCGTTGCGGCGGGAAGTGACGGCGCAGTGGGGGAATTTTCCGAGGGGATGCGTGGGGTGCAACCGAGTAGAAGCAGCGCGGCCAGCAGGCACACGGTCATTTTTTGAAATGATCTCATGGGACAAAGCCTTTCCGATTGATTTTGATAGGATTATAGCAGACTGCGCGGCGGTTGTCCATTCCCACGCTGACATATTTTCGGGGGGACGGGCATAGCGGCCACTGCGTGGGGACAGCTTTTCGGTGAACTTTTCGCCGCACGCGTCATTTTTTACAGGGCGGGTATTGAAAAACGGAAAAAAATGTGTATAATGAAGCCTGAGCGTGTCGGCATCGTGCCAAGTGCCGTGCGCCGCCATATATGCGCCCGTAGCTCAGCAGGATAGAGCGTTCGCCTCCTAAGCGGCAGTTCGTTCAAATCCATTTCTGCATAATAACTGAATATTTCACCAATATGCCCCCGTACCTCAGCTGGATAGAGGGTTCGCCTCCTAAGCGAAACGCCGGCAGT
>CAZIGE010000136.1:0-1823 GCA_964538475.1 uncultured Oscillospiraceae bacterium
GCAGATTGCCTTCGGCTTCCACGCATTCTGTTACGTCCGTTGCCGTAGATTTCATTTTGTTCTTTCGCATGGCGTTTTGCACGATTCGTTTTTGTTCCATCGCCTCGACGTATCTATGATATATACGTAACGTTACACCGTTTTTATCCGCTATCTTTGACAATAACGCACGTTCTTCGGTAGACGGCGGATATTCTCTTATCGCCCACACGCATCGGTAACTATCTCCTACGATATAATAGTCGGTCATAAATTTTATCGTACTCGGCGCGATACAATCGAAAAAATCTTTCGTCCTTTTAATTTCCAACTTTTCAGCCGATATCTTTTTAGCCATTTTCGTTTCTCCTTTTCGTCGTTTCGCATAAAAAAACAGCCGTCTTGCTTTTTAACAAAACGACCGTTTCCTATTCTTTATTCTTTATTCTATTTTACATTTTCATCTTCGACGTATAATCTTCCGCTATATTTTCTTCCACGTCACCGTCCGTCGTATCTTCCGTCAATATATGACTTTGAACAAGTTTTTGCAACGTTTCTATACGATTCTTAACGCCGTCTACAATAGCGTCGATTCTCCGCTCGTCTATATACTCTTCCGCTTGTTTTACCGACATAATTTCTTTTACAATTTCGTCTATATCGAAAAGTGCGTCGAAATTTATCCACAAGAAATCTGAAACGAGCTTGACTTGATCAAGGTGATTTTTCTTGAACGGCTTGCAAATGATTTCCGTTTGCGAACGAATTTGCGACGCTACCTTATCGTAACCGAGCGAACTTCCGCTATCGTATATCGGTGCAAAACCGAGCCATTCAAGCGTTTCCGCATTGCGGAGCAGACCGAAGTTGTTCAAGTGTCTGTCCTCGTTGGCTATGATATAGTCCAATACAAGCATTTTATCCAAGTTTTGAACGATATTCTTTACGCCAAGTTCCTCACAGCGGTTTATAAAATGCTGATATATGGATACGTTGTTCGGTTTCTTCTGCGTTTGCAATATACGCCACGCGCTGACGAGTTCCGTGTCAGCCGTTACGAAATCCTCGCATACGCTATACGGCAAACCGTTATCCCATACAAGGTCATACGCAACATGCGGTATTCCCAGCCGTTCCATAATCTTCGTTGCTATCACTTCGTTGAACGGTTGTTGTTGGAACGGATTGCTACCACCCTTGACAAGACAACGCTTTCCTCCAACGATTTTCCATCTCTTTTTCAAACACCCGTCCGAAGTGTTATCGGGCGACGAAAAATCGAAGCCATCCATATTCTTCGGCGCACCGAACAGCACGTCCCCAATATCTTCGGAAAAGGTATTATCAAAAAAATTGATTTTATCCCACGCAATATCTTCGTCTTGCGGTTTTATCCAATATCGATCGGAAAGGCTCAAGCCGAAACAACGCACAAGCAACGTTTTCGTATTCGAAATATTCAAGTGTTCCAACGCATTGCGAATGCCAAAACGACTCGCAGGAATCGATCTATCCGTCCACCATTCGTTCAATGCTGTTCTGTCTACTATGCCGTTTTTACAGGAGATGCCGACAGGTAAATGCTCGGCATCATATAATTCCGTAATCTTCAGTATAAATCCCGTACTTTCATCGAGTTCTATTCCCGCAACCGCTTTGCGCTTATGCATTAAGGTGCATTTCATCGACTTTTCCTCCTTTTTTCGTTTTTTCTTATCGATTAGTATATCAAAATTTTGTTTTAACGTCAATGTCCTATGCTCCGTTTTCGTCAGATAATTCTTCCCGAATTCGATTTATATCGAAATATTGACTACCGTCGTAATCGGGTAAATGTTCGC
>CAZIGE010000137.1:0-1810 GCA_964538475.1 uncultured Oscillospiraceae bacterium
ATAAAATGTTCCGGCAGACAGGTACAGATCGTATGTATACGTTCCTGTGCTTGATGTTAGCGAAGTCAGTTGAATTTGGTTCATATGGAGATTGTATAATCTGTTGTCCAAATCATCGTCAGAGGAAATAGTGAATGTGTATCGCCCTGCTTCCGTAATATTCAATTCGTACATTCCGTATGTACTCGTGATGGAGCCGCTTCCGCTGACGGTTCTGGAAAGGGACAAACTGGTCATTGTGCTTGACAAGCTGTAAGTAGCTTGTGTTCTGGGGCGGTAAAATTTCACATAATCTGCCCTTCCAGAATAAGTCGAAACATAGGGGCAAATATCGCCTCTGTGATAGAAAAGGCCCTGTGGTCCCCACTTTGATGTTACATTTACCAAACTGGCCTTTCCACAAATGTCGTTCAATTGGGAGCCGTTTACAGACGTTACAATACCCGAGTGCAGATTTATGTCATCAGATGTAGTTGTGGTTCCGTTATCATCGAAATAGCAAATAATATCGCCTGCTCTCGGCGTTTCTACTTCATAATAGCTGCCATCTGTATAATATTGTGACGGATCGTTCATCCAGCATGTATTGGTGGATATATTCTGGCTATACCATGCGTAGGAATGGCAGTTATACGCTTTTGTAGGATTAGCTAGCAATTCTGCGTCTTTGAAGGGAGGTGTCTTGGAATAATCACTTAACAAACCATCTATGTCAGCATTTGAATAATCTTCAAGACGATGAAAAATCTGAACCTGAGTGCCATTCGGGGTATAAATGTAGTCTGTGGTATATGACTCTATGGCCAATACTCCCACTGATTGAAATTGTATAGCAGCAGAGGTTGATAAACCAGCCGATGTCGCATTTGCTATGACTTGAGTATTGGGATTACACAAAATTGCCAATACAATTAAAAATGCAATATACGCTTTTTTCATTGGATACTCCTCCTATATCTAGTTATCTAATTGATGTAGTCTGTTTCAGAGGTAGAAATGTAGAAGATATCGAAACGAGGTGAATAATAAACCCGGTCGTTTTCCGCTACATATATATCCCACGTCGCACCATCGTCCGATCTCACCTCGATACGATATGTTGTTTCGGCTGCGATGCAACGGCTTGCTTCTTCGAAAGCACAGATATCATAAGAAAAAGAAGAAGTAGAAGCATACGATGTGAAACGGAGTTTTTCAAATGTAGACAGAAAAATTGAAATTTCTTTGGCTGTGCCGATCGTCCGCAGCGGCTCGCTGTCGTCGCCGATGTAAATGTTGATTTCGCAGATGTCATCCATGTTCACGCCCGGCAGATCCCGAAATGCGATCGCATTCGGATCCGGTTCCGGTTCAGATGTTGAGGCTTGCGTCTGTTCTACCGGCGCACAGCCGGAGATCAGGAGTCCCACAAGGAGCACCCCCAACAGCAGAAAAATTCCAATTCGTTTGCAAGTTTTCATTGTTGCGTCCTCCTTATAATTTTATCCAATTGTATTATACGATAAAACTGTAGCGAATGCAAGCATTTTTTAAAGCAGCGTCCAAACACAAAAATCCGCCGCTCCGAAGAGCGGCGGACATTTTATGCAGTAAGTATATTACAGCAGGGTGGAGAAGTGCTTGATGGTGCGGACCATCTGAGAAACGTAGGAGTTCTCGTTGTCGTACCAAGAAACGACCTGAACCTGCGTCTTGCCGTCGGGCAGAGCGCAAACCATGGTCTGCGTAGCGTCGAACAGGGAGCCGAAACGCATGCCGATGATGTCGGAAGAAACGATCTCGTCGGTGTTGTAGCCGAAGGACTCGGTAG
>CAZIGE010000138.1:0-1738 GCA_964538475.1 uncultured Oscillospiraceae bacterium
CAAACGCCCGGAAACGGATGTGCCCTATGTGCTGGTGGAGGATGACCGGCTGGCACTGGCGCAAATCGCGGCAAACTTTTACGGCCATCCGGCAGACCGGATGACCATCATCGGCGTAACAGGCACCAATGGAAAGACCTCTGTTACGTGGCTTTTGAAACAGGTGCTGGAGCAGTGTATCGGGGCGAAGGTGGGGCTGATCGGTACCATGGAAAACCGCATCGGCGATCAGGTGCTGGATACCGACCGGACAACGCCGGAGAGCATCCAGCTACAGCAGCTGTTTGCGCAGATGGCGCAGGCGGGCTGTACCCACGTGGTCATGGAGGTGTCCAGTCACGCCATTGCCCTGCACCGGGTAGAGGGGATCCGCTTCGCCGTGGGCGCGTTTACAAACCTGACGGAGGATCATCTGGATTTCCACCAAACCATGGAGAACTATGGCCAGACCAAGGCACAGATGTTTGCCCACTGCGATCGAGCGGTGGTGAACGCCGATTGCCCGTGGGGGCAACGGATGGTTGCGGGCAGGGATATCCCCACACTGACCACGGCGGTGGATGGCGTTGGTGATATTCGGGCAGAAAATGTGGAATTTCGTGGAGACGGGCTGACTTTCACAGCGCATTACGGCGAAAAAAGCACGCAGGTTCATGTGCCCATTCCCGGAAAATTCACCGTATATAACGTGCTGACGGTGCTGGCTATCGGGGCGCAACTGGGAGTTGACATCCGGGACAGCGCCAGAGCGCTGGCAACGGTGCAGGGCGTGAAGGGTCGGGTGGAGGTGGTGCCTACCCCCGGCAGGGATTTTACCATCCTGATCGACTATGCCCATACCCCCGATGGATTGGAAAATGTGCTGTCGGCTGTCCGGGGGTTCTGCAAAGGACGGCTCATTGCGGTTTTTGGCTGCGGCGGCGACCGGGACAGGAAAAAGCGACCCATTATGGGCGAAATCGGTGTCCGGCTGGCAGATCTGGCTATCATCACCTCTGACAATCCCAGAACGGAGGTGCCCGGGGCGATCATTGAGGATATTCTGGCCGGTCTGGGCGCGGCAAAAAATTATGTGACCATCGAAAATCGGGTCGAGGCGATCCATTACGCCATAAATATCGCCCAAAAGGATGATATAATCGTTCTGGCGGGCAAGGGGCATGAAACCTATCAGGAAGTGATGGGTGTCAAGCATCACATGGACGAGCGGGAGATCGTGGCAGCGTATCTCCGGCAGTAAAAACAAAAGACAGAAAGAGAAAACGGAGGCATTATACCATGGTAAAGGTTATGATTACGGCGGTGCTGGCCTGTATTCTGACAGGCGGTATCGGATATTTGCTGCTGCCCGTGCTGCGGGCGCTGAAGGCTGGCCAGTCCATCCGGGAGGTAGGACCCACATGGCACAACAGCAAGGCGGGCACCCCCATGATGGGCGGTATCATGTTCATTTTGGGCACGCTCATCTGTCTGCTGTTCAATATTGGGGTGATGACGGACTACACCCCCCTGTATGCCATGGCGTTGGGGCTTTGTTTTGGCATGGTGGGCTTTCTGGACGACTTTTTCAAGCTGAAATACAAGCGCAACCTAGGGTTGACAGCCATTCAGAAGGCGCTGCTGCAAATGGCAGTGTCGGCGGTGTATCTGTATATGCTCTATATGCAGGGCACCCTGACCTGTGATATTTACATTCCGTTTGTCAACAAAACATTCTATCTCAACCCCATCGTTTACA
>CAZIGE010000139.1:0-1702 GCA_964538475.1 uncultured Oscillospiraceae bacterium
GTTGGAAACGGCATAATTGACCGCCTCAGCAAACCACTCATCGCCCTTGACGTCGTTGAAGCTTACGTTCGGTTTCGGGTCAACGGGCTTGTCGTCCGGGGCTTTTTCGCCGCAGCGGATACAAACACCGTCATAATAGGAATGACCCAACGCGTCAACATAGTTATCCACGAAGGAGTCGCCGCAATCGCAGATGAAGGTGGTATAGCCCTGTTCGGTGCAGGTGGGCTCCGTTATCACGCCAAAATAGACGTGGATCGGTTCAATTGTCATTCCGCTCCATGCCGGATCGTCCCAGCCGCTTGTCGTATGGAGACAGTAAATGACCATGCTGTCATAGTATTCCTTGCTAAAGGGTGTGCCATGGAGCTTTGGCGCATCTCCCAGGAATTGAACACTGATCAGGTTTTCACAACCGCTAAACGCTGCGTCGTAGATATCCGTTACCGTTGCCGGAATGGAAAGGTAGGTCAGACTTGTGCAATAAGCGAACGCATGGTCTTCGATGCTTTCAAGAGAATCACTGAGCGGGATAAACTCCAGACTTTGACAGTTATAGAAGGCGTTGTGGCGGATTGTAGTAACTTTTTCTGGAATTACGATGTTTTTCAGGGATGAGCAGCAGTTAAACACAGCTTGTCCGAGATACTCCACATTTTCTCCCAATTCGACGCTTTCCAAAGCATAGCAACTGTCGAAAGCGCTGTCAACGACGGTGGTAACGCTGTCGGGAATGACGACGCTTTTCAGATTGATACAATCCGCGAAGGAATAGGCGCCGATCCATTCGACGGCTACGCCATCAATTTCAGAGGGAATGGTTGCCGAAGTAACGGTTTTGTCGCAAGAGGAGATTTCTTTTCTGCTTTTGTCAAAATAGATGTTGCCACCCTCAACGGGGTAGGCAATGTCGGTTTCTGAGCGGGCTGAGGCGGTGAGCTGCACCGAGGGCAGCAGCGCCAAGAGCATACACAGAACCAGAAGAATGCCGGTTATTCGCTGTTTCATTTGTGGTTTCCTCCTTATTTCTCATAACTCTTTTGAGTTATTTTTAGGATATCATACGAAAACGCAAAAGTCAACTCTTTTGAGTTAAGCTTTTTAACCCAAATGGGGTATGCTTATCACAATGACACAGGATACGCAGGTGAAGAAAATGACGATCGGAGAGGCTGTCAGAAGGCGAATTCTCGACCTTTGCAGGGAATATCACATTACGCCGAACCATCTGGCTGCCATCAGCGGCGTAACGCAATCCACCGTAAACAATATCCTCAGCGGCCGAAACAAAAGCACCACCGTTTCCACCCTCAAAAAGCTCTGCGACGGCCTGAATATCAGCATTTTGGAATTTTTCAACGCGGAGGTTTTTTCTGATTTAGAACAGGAATTGCAATAATACTATTATTCCATAAAAAGTCGACAACTTTTTATGGAATCTTTTTGTACCGTGTGGCACAAAAAGCGTCTCATGCGAGTTTCTACGCCCTGACGGGCTATCAAAAGCAGTTATTTGATACTCATTTCAAATTAAAAAGTTTAATTTGAAATCCGTGTGCTTCGCACACTCGCATCGCGCTTTGCGCGCTGCGCCGTCTCATACTAGTTCTTGATAAAAAGCTTTGAAAGCTTTTTATCAAGAACTAGTCAGTCTGTCAAAGAACCCCTGTTTTCATTGCGGGAAAACAGGGGTTCTTGCGTA
>CAZIGE010000140.1:0-1670 GCA_964538475.1 uncultured Oscillospiraceae bacterium
AAACTTTCGGGGCCCCTTTAGGGGTGAGGCCAGTATAATGCCCTTTTAGGGCTTATGCAAGCCACCGGCTTAGCCGGTGGTTTTGACTTGCGAAATGTTTATTTCAGTATTTTTTTTAGCAGGTTTTCCAACTCTTCCAGTGTGACATTTTTCGTTTCTATATCGTAATAGATTTTTTCATAAGAGAAGTATACGATGTATGCGTGGCTTATACCGTATATCGTAACCGTGTTACCGTTGATGCTGGATATTTCAGCATAGACACACTCTATAAAATAATCTCTTAATGGCTCTTCATTGCGGTTGATTGAGATTTTAATCTCTCCACCGTTTTGTGTTCTGCACGCGATCACATAGTTGTGAGGACTATATTCCGTTTTGGCTGAATCAGCTGGAGTATCCATGGAATAAAAGGTTTCAATTTTGAAGATATCCGGGAGCTGTCCAGTGAAATCTTGATAACTTATCCCGATCTTGTTTTCAAACTGTTTCATCATCCCTTCTTTTTCAGTGTTGGAAAGTTCATCGTAGTAAGTTAATCTTGCGTCAATATCATAAACGCCCATGCCTTGGATTTGATTTACAACAATTTGATCAGAGTTGCGATTTGCATGAAATGTACCTATGATAATAATTGACAAGCAAGCTGCCAATGCTGCCCATTTTGCCCAAGCGGACTTGTGTGCTTTCTTTGTTACGGTATAGTCCGCAGCTTTTTCAATGTATTCGGTGTCGATATTGCCAATGGCGTCGGAAATCGTTTTTTTCGTCATAGCTCGTAGCCCTCTTTCTGCAAATAGATTTTCAGTTTATTTCGTATGCGGGAAAGACGAACAGATACATTGTTATTGCTTGTATGAAACCTCTCTGCAAGATCAGAAATACTGTCCGAATACCAATAGCGTCGCACAAACAGCATTTGGCTTGCTTCGTCCAATGTCGCAAGGAAACAGTCAATCTGTCTGGCTAATTCCTCTGCGGCAATTTCATGCTCCACAGTACTTGAGGCTGCAAGGCAGTTTTCCAATTCCTCCAATGCAACATCATAGTGGCTGTTGCGTTTCACGGAAGTGTTTGCGTGGTATTTGGCAATGGCAATATTTCGGACAATGCGGAAAATGTATGTCCGCAACGGATCAGGCTTTTGCGGTGGTATGGTATTCCATGCTGCAAGGTATGTATCGTTGACACATTCTTCTGCGTCAAGGTCATTCTTCAAAATGTTCCTTGCAATCCGATTGCAAACTGTTCCATATTTTGCCGATAGCTCCACGATTGCCTGTTCTGTGCGCACGAAGAACAAATCAATGATTTTGCTATCCTCTAACAAGGTATCGCCCCCTTTCACTTATGTACTATGGATTTGATTGAAAATATTACAGGAAAAGGTAAAAATATTGAGAAACATAGGGCAGTTCATTGAGCAAAGGCTAGCTGCTACTTGATGCCAGCAAGTTCGTGTTTCTCTACAAAGAATTTGATCTGTTTCGGTCTCTTGTGATTTACGGTATACGTCTATTTGCAACGGATATATACAACATACCATATTTATGGTAGCATTTTCAATAGGTTGGCGAGATTTCCGGCAAATAGGGATGGCTTTGTATGGCATGATCGGACAGATAAATCTTAATCAAACCTTAAATTGATTTTCCGGCCACTTATGCTAC
>CAZIGE010000141.1:0-1605 GCA_964538475.1 uncultured Oscillospiraceae bacterium
CCGAATAGGTGATCTGTTTGTTCGTATACGTTCCGCTCGAAACCGTACTTGTGCCCGCTTTGAGCGAATACGTAGGTCCCGTCTTATCTATTACGAAACGATATGTATACGTATAATCCGTCGTTACCCAAAGGAAAGTATTGTGCTTGCCTTTATAGGTAAGTACGTATTCGCCGTCCGGCAATGCCCCCGAATAGAGCGTCATATCGCTACTGCCCGAAAGCGTTTTGCTCACGTAAGTGCTGCCGTTTCTCGTCAACCTGAACGACGTATGAGAATTGATGTCCGTTACGTCAATCTTGATATATACGTAAGACCAATTCAGAACTTTGTCGTTATAGATCGTCCCTGTACTTCCGTTCTGGCTCGACGCGTGCATATAGATCTTATACTTATCCAAGTATCCCGACGTACTGCCGTCGCCTATATCATACGAGCCGTAGGTCGTATATTTTGCGGACGAATAGGTCGCCGCGCTTGCCGTCATCGGCGTCGATAAAAATGCTCCGAACACGCATAACAGCATAAGTGCGAACAAACCAAACACCGCAAATTTTTTGTGTTTGAATTTTGTTTTCAAGTTTTCGTTCCTCCTTTAATATTTTTGATTTTCCGTCAGATAATCCTTGATTCTGCGTATTACGTCGTCAAGAATTTCTACTTTGTTTTTCCGATTACCTTCCTTTGCAATCTTTTTCGCCTGTTCCAGACCGACCAGTGCCTTTTCCAAACTCAACGTATCGATCGCGTGCAACAGTTCCGTTACGTCCTCGTCAGGTATCAGTTCGTTCAGTCCCTTTCGCATAAGGTCTTTTATCTGGTCTAAGATCAGTTTGTTTTTTCGTCGTTCCGTTATCTGCTGTCTGACCATATCCTGCGGCTTTGTTGCCGGCGACATACTTAATAACGCATTCCGTTTTCGCATATCGTAAAAGGCTTTTTGTTCGTCGAAATATCTGCCTTTTGCAAGTTCCTGTCGGCATCTTTCCATATCGTAAAATCCGCATTGAAAGCTCGGCGTAAAACGGCTGAGTATCGGATAATACCCGAACACCGTCACAACAGCGTTACCCATATTGCCGTTATTGTTCAATCGTTGTAATTCGCTCGGATAAATCAGCGGTCGCTCCTTTACGCTCGTGTTGGAATTGATGTCCTCACCCTTGGACGAATGAAATCCGACGCTCCTTTGCATGATGGAAAAATTGCCGCAACGCTTGGAAAATTCTTCGATCGTTTTATAGTCCGTCGTGCCGATAAACACCTGAATGTTGCAATTGGATTTGATAATATCCGCACTCTTATCGTCATAGACTTTCGCAAGTTGCGCATACGACTGAACGACTAAATTCATCCAAATATTTCTCGAACGTCCCACCGTTATCATTTGTTCCAACTTATGTACCTTCGGTAAGTTCCCGAATTCGTCCAAAATAAAATACACGGGACGCGGCAAAGACAGGGATTCGTAAGTGTTGGCTTTATATACAAGTTCCTTATATGCTTGCAAAATCACCATTGCCGCCAAGGTATGCCTTGTTTCCTTTTCGTCGGGGATCTGCAAGAACAGCGCGATCGGCTTTTCTCCCATACTTCCGAACTCGA
>CAZIGE010000142.1:0-1558 GCA_964538475.1 uncultured Oscillospiraceae bacterium
GAAAGGGGAGGACCAAGGCTCCCTTGTGTAAAGGGAGCTGTCGACGAAGTCGACTGAGGGATTGATTATTTGAGAGTTCTAAAGCATAATTGGTCTTTTTTGCTTTTTAGCTTACAACCCCCTCCGGCGAAAATCAAAGATTTTCGCCACCTCCCCTTAGCAGGGGAGGCTTTGGCTCAGTACGAAAAACGGAAACGAAACCTTTTTTGACAGTCTGAAGTGCAGATTACCACGATCGCTATCGCGGTCGTGGCAATCTGCAATCTATTTTTACTGGATATATATCCTTTTTGTTTGCGAATCGTCGGTTATTGGGCGACGTTTTCGATGAAGCGCATGAGGATGGTAGCAACCTGTGCTCTCGTGGCGTTGCCAAGGGGGTCAAGATAGGTTTTGCCGCCTTCCTGTGTGCCGGTGATGAGGCCAGAGGCAACTGCCCACGAGAGGGCTTCTTCTGCGTAGGAGCTGACCTTGTTCGCGTCGGGGAAACTGCTCAAATCCACGCGGGCAGAAGTGTCCATGCCGACAAAGTTGCTGTAACGGTACAAAATCGCAGCCATCTGTTCCCGGGTGATGTTGGCATCCGGGTCGAACTTGCCATTGCCGACGCCGCTCACAATGCCGTTGTGGGCTGCCCATGTGACAGCGGGGATATACCAATCCTGCGTGAGGTCTGTGAAATTGTTCTCACCTTCGATGGGAGAACCGGCATAACGCCACAGAACCGTGACCAGCATAGCACGCGTCATGCCCGTGTTGGGCTCGAACTTATTTCCGCCCATGCCGTTCATCAGGCTGTGATAGATCGCGTAGTCCACTGCGTCATGATACCAGTCTCCAAAGCCAACGTCCGAGAAGCCGTAGCTGGGGCAAGTTTCATCCCGGTTGCAGGGCAATCCAGAAGCTTCGTCTGCACCACAGCGATCGCAGACACCGTCAACATAATGATGCCCCAATGCTGCCGTGTAGCTGTCCTTGTAGCTGTCACCGCAGGAACAGGTGTAAGTGGTATAGCCCTGTTCCGTGCAGGTTGGCGCCGTCACAACAGCGGTATAGATGTGCTCATGGGGAAGCTGATAATCCGGGTCTTTTTCCCCGCAGCGGGTGCAGAAACCATTTTCATAGTTATGTCCCAGCGCCGCCGTGTAGTTGTCCTTATAGCTGTCGCCGCAGGAGCAGGTGTAGGTCGTATAGCCGCCTTCGGTGCAGGTCGGTGCCGTCACAACAGCGGAATAACTGTGCGTATGCGACGAACCGATCTTCGTCCAGTGCGCATAGACCGTCAGGTTACCGGCGAGAACCTTCGTATCGGAGGTGATCTTCTCGCCGCCCGAATTTGCGGTATACCAGCCGTCAAATTCATATCCGTCTCGCACGGGAGCCTCCGGCAGGAGATAGGTGCTCCCATAGGTGTTTACCGTCTGAGAATTGCCGCCGTTTTCCGGCACGAATTCCGTTGCGGTGTCTCCGTCCTCAAGCTGCATCTCGGCGATCCAGACCGTCCCTGCCTGTCCGATGTAGGGATGCAGGGCATAGCCGGCGGAGGCGACCTTGCTCA
>CAZIGE010000143.1:0-1527 GCA_964538475.1 uncultured Oscillospiraceae bacterium
AAAGCAAAGGATAAGTGCCAGTGCGCTGTACAACAACGTTCTCTTTGTCTTTCTGCTGTTTTTCATAATGTTGCCTCCATATTATTTATTTCCCGACATGAGTTTTGACACACTCCGTCATGCCGGAAAACGGAGGTATCAGCCTTGGATAACCTTGCCCGTCAGGGTATTAGTCAATATAACTAATACGAGCTGTTCAAATGCCCCCCCGATGTGCAAAATGACAATTGTTCAATTTTCATAATTTTTGTCCTTCTGTCCTTTTACACTGATTTCCTTTCAGGCAACCAAAAGGCACAATCGCACTTGTGCCCTTTGGTTGCCTCTCCACCCGGAGGTGGAGAGATAGCCTATTGCAATTTGTCGAAAGTTATATTCTCCGCTCCCGGTATAAATGGGAGTATATCAAAGCTTCGCCTTGATTATCAAAACCTACGGTTAAATATCAAAATCTACGATTTTGACTGAGGGATTGTTTTCCTATGGCTCCCTTGTGTAAATGGGAGCGTATCAAAACCTACGGTTTTGACTGAGGGATTGTCTTTTGTACAGCTCAGTTTTATCATTTTTGCTTAGCTTATTGATAAATTCTGCAATCCCCCTTATTGAAGCCTACGGCTTCAATATCCCCCTTTACACAAGGGGGACTTGGGCTGTTGAACAATTTAAAGCTTGACTCTTTAATGCGATGTTATCGGAATTTCGGGCAACCAAAGGGTACAAGCGTACTTGTGCCCTTTGGTTGCCCCTCCACCCGGAGGTGGAGAGACTACCGATTTTATTGGAGTTTTTCTCGTAATTAAAGCTAATCAGTCGGCTTTAACGACTGTGTACCAGTCGCCGTCCTGCACTACCTTGTAGCCGTCGGCAACTTTGTTTTCACTGCCGTTTGTTACACCCGGCTCAAAGCCCTTGAAAGAGCCGCCGTAGACATCAATGTAACCGCAACCGTTTTTGACATTAAGCACAAGATTTGAGTTGCTGTATGTTGTCTCATACTTGCCGCCGTAAATGTTGATATGAGCAATATCGGTCTGTGCATAAATTACAGCTTCGTTGCTGGTGATATAATGACCGCCGTAAAGATTGACCGTAACGCCGGGCTCATAACCGGGACGGGCAATTGCCATAATCAGCCAGCCGTAATTTCCCTTATTATCAATAGCGATTTCGCCGCTCTCATCAGCAGATGTATCAACTATATTAACAACCGCATCATTCTTGATATAAAGACCGTATCTGCAAATTTTATCGCTGTCATCGGTTCTGGTGTAAGAAAGCGAATGACCGTTCAAGTCTATGGTTACATCGTTGTCGATTGTAAGCATACATCCGCCTTCTGCGCTCCAATAGCTCGGCTCTACCAGCTCATCGGAGTCAAGTGCAACGTCATTTGCCAGAACAACGGTTGCTTCGCCGGACTTGATTGCTTCTCTCAGCTCGTCAATATCGGAAACGTAGATTTCGTACTCAGCGTCTTTATCGTACTGATTTGTGGTGCTGTCGTACTCAACGGTATCCTGAGTT
>CAZIGE010000144.1:0-1514 GCA_964538475.1 uncultured Oscillospiraceae bacterium
CTAAACGTTATTTTTTTATATTCGAATTTTGGGTAAAAGTTTTTTCCGTTGACTTTTGCTTTTCTTTATGCTACTTCCGACCACCGAAAAGGCAACGCAAAAGGCAACGCAATCGGAGCATTATCTAATAATAAAAAGTGTCCATAAAAACGTGTCATAACGGTGGGCAAAAATACTCAAGCGATAAAGGAATATATCGAAAAACAGTTGAAAGCGGATAAAGAAGCAGATCAACTGAGTATTTTTGACCCTAATGAACCTTTCAAGGGTGGTAGGTAATTAAAGCACGCTGCCAGGCACCCAAAAAGGGCACTTGTGCCCAGCTGGTAGTATTAGGGCTATGCCCGAAAAGTAAAAACCACTGGCTATGCCAGTGGATATTTATTCTTTAAAACGTCCTGCCGTTTATTGATTTCACAAACTAAAACCGTCACATTTCACCGAGCCGTTGTTTGCAAAACTGTAAAGTTCGTTTTGAATACTGCATGACGTAAACGTTATCGTGTCTTCCGATATAGTGCCGTACAAATCGGAGCCGACGACTTCACTGTCTATGCTCGCACTGGCACTGTTAAATGCAAAAACAATATTATTTCCGCTTAGTCTAGCGACAAAATCAAGATAATTCGAGCTAGAAACGCCGTCTACGTATAACCGCCCGCTTATACTCGACGATTTGTTAAACTTTATAGCTATAGAATGATTTTCGCCGTATAATCTG
The DNA here is from genome assembly GCA_964538475.1 of uncultured Oscillospiraceae bacterium. Taxonomy (GTDB): domain Bacteria; phylum Bacillota; class Clostridia; order Oscillospirales; family Oscillospiraceae; genus Faecousia. The sequence goes on from CAZIGE010000144.1 coordinate 722, forward strand.
TCTATGTAGCCGCCGTAAAATATTCTTCCTGCAAAAATCGACAGCGTTTTTATCTGTTTGTTGCCGACGTCGATTTCATATTGCGTCGCCGCAATAGTAATTATGTTATCTTTTATGACGTAAGTTCCGCAATCCAAACCATGCATGTAATTGCCGTTACCGTCCAAAACAAACGCCTCGCCGTCGCCGTCTAAAGAATACGAACCCGCGTAACCGTCGCCGGTGCCTTCGTCGCTCGCTTCGAGTTCGGTTCCGCATATCAAGCATTTGCCGTCATCGCCAAACGAATGATCCTTAGCCGAAATAACTATGTTTGTTATTTCATTTCCGCTGTCATCAAAGTTTTTCTCGCATACCAAGCAATGGTTATACGTAATATTGCCGCTTTCAGTACAACTTGCGCTCTTTGCTTCGATTTTAGTAAGCGTGTGCGCCGCGGGAATAACTACGTTTGTTAATTCCTTTCCGTTGTCGGCAAAGTTTTTCTCGCAAACCGAGCAATGATTATACGCAATGTTGCCGTTTTCCGTGCAAGTTGCGCTCTTTTCTTCGATTTTTGTAAGCTTGTGCCCTGCGGGAATAACTACGGTTGCTAATTCGTTTCCGTTGTCGGCAAAGTTTTTCTCGCAAACCGAGCAATGATTATACGCTATGTTCCCGCTTTCCGTACAACTCGCGCTCTTTTCTTCGATTTTTGTAAGCTTGTGCGCCGCGGGAATAACTACGTTTGTTAATTCCTTTCCGTTGTCGTCAAAGCTTTTCTCACATACGGAGCAATAGTTATACGCTATGT
>CAZIGE010000145.1:0-1511 GCA_964538475.1 uncultured Oscillospiraceae bacterium
TATTCCTATGACAACGGCAGCGTCATGTATAGTTACGAGTTTACGGAACTGTAAGAGACCCAACGGGGGCGGCCAAACGGCCGCCCTTTTTATTTTGCACCGGTTCTTCGGGGTGAAAAAGAGGAAATTTGCAAAATGGGAAAATAAGGATTGACAGTGTCCTCGGGGGGGGGTACAATGGTGTGGGACGCAAAAACGTTTCGAGAATGTTATCGGAAGAGGAGAATCTATTATGTGGAAACGAATGATCGGCTTCCTGCTGGCAATTGCCCTGCTGCTGAATCTGCCACTGGCGGCTTTGGCAACCGAGGTGGAAGGCGTAGCCCTCCCGGACGAATGGGAAACGGAGTACGACGAGCCATTGCCGGAGGAAGATCAGGAAGACTTCCATGAGGAACTCTGGAATGAAGAGGGATCCTGGGAAGACTTTGATGACGAGCCGATGACGGTGGACGACGGCATTGCTACTTATGCCTCCGGCCTGAACAGCTGGACAAAGACGGACAATATCTGCGACAATATGATCAATGCGGCACTGGCGCAGGTAGGAAAAAAGAATGCAGACTTTGGGGATGCCGACGGGATGCCAGTGGACAATTGGTGCGTCTATTTTATGATCTGGTGCAGCCGGGTCAGCGGTGCCGGCAGCGCAGGACTGCTGCCCAAACAGTATTCCAGCTGTGGGAAGACGAATGTCCTTGCAGGCAAAGCCTGTTCACTGGGGAAATCCACGCTGACTTGCTTTGACACGACGGCTTACAATACTATAGTGAACGCATACGGGACTACCAACAAGCAGAGCGGAACCCGGAGCAGCTTCAGCTATCAGGCTGGTGATCTGATCTTCTTCAAGTGGACTAATGGCACCGCAAAATTTGCCAGCCACGTTGGCCTGATCTACAAAGTCAGCGGCACCACCATCTACTATGTCGATGGCAACGGCTCCGCAACCTCCGGGGACGCTGCATTCTATACACGTTCCTACGTGGATAAACATACCATTAAATCTACCGACTCGCAAATTTCAGCCATTCTGCGTGTCAACTACGGCTCCGCAGCCACACCGGTGGCACCCAGCGTCACCTGGTCGAATTGTTCCAGTTTCCCGATTTCCATCGGCAATACCGACGCCAGACTTTCCCGTACCATCAGCGTGCAGAATGCGTCCATCAACGATGTTACGAGAGTGGGCATTACTCTGTATAATGGTACCGGAACGACGAAATTGGCATCCAAGACGGAGAAGCCAGTCCCGAAAAGTGGTGTGATCAACGCATACTATAATATCAACGAGGAACTGTCGTATACGTTGACGAAAAACACCCAGTACACCTATCGGTTTGAAGCTACCATCGATGGTACTACCTACTATAGTCCCTACTATACGTTTACCACGGGGCCGAATCAGGGCTACACGGTGACGTTTAACGCCAACGGCGGCAGCTGCTCCACAACTTCCAAGAAGGTGGCCAACGGGGCGCAGTATGGCAGTCTGCCTACGCCTACGAAAA
>CAZIGE010000146.1:0-1504 GCA_964538475.1 uncultured Oscillospiraceae bacterium
ATTTGCAGCCAGCACATCTGTTACGGAATATGCCTATTCCAATTGGCGTGGCAACGGAAGTGCAACAGGTCGAAGCAACGATGATGTCACTATGGCCATTGGTAAAGGTGAAAAAGTAACATTCAAAACCTCTCTCACCATGACAGTGGATGCAAATACAAGTAAGCATAATGTTACTTCAACCGCTGCACTGCGTCAGTATCACTGGTACGGATATTCCACTCTAATCAGTTTGACTTTGTGTGATGATTACGCCATGTCAAATACCAGTACATCTTCTTCCAAGACGTACAGTTTTTCTAAGACAAAGAGCGCCACTACAAGTTCCACTGGCGATTATTATATGATTGCCAACACATCTGGCGCTTCGAGTGCATTTTATAATAAGTATTATTTTACTACTACGTATACTGTCGGCTCCTAACTAACTTATATAACTACAGCCGGGGATGGGTATTCTCATCCCCGGCATTCAAACAAAGAGGTGAATTACATGGCAATTGATAACAGCATATTAACACACGCTATATATCTGATATGTGCAATTTTGAGTTGTACAATGACACATAGAAAGTTTCATAATACTATTAGAACTTTTTTTGTTTTTCTTTGGGCAACAGTCATTTATTTTGTTGTATCCTGTTCAATTCTTCCGATTCAGTTCACAAATTCCGGGGTACATATGGGTTCTTTCTATCAGCAATTTTCAATTATGTCCATAACTCAATTTAAGGAATATTTCTTTGACTATTTTCTTTATAACATCTCTTATTTTACAAGTTATTTGGCTTTCGCATTTGTGGGATGTATCTTATTTCGTTGGTTAAGGAAATTTTGGAACGCCATTATTTTACTGCTTGTATTGTTAGCAATTCATTTGGGGTATAATGTTGGATTAAACACTATTATTGATGAAGTGGTAAAATCTGTTAATGCAGAGGACTTTCTGATTATGACTTTAGGATTCATTTTGGGTTGGATTTGTGCTAAAATAACTTTACGGTTGTGCCCAACGCTTGCTATGAGAATCTTAATTAGAAAGAGTGCTACTTAGGTTATGTGTTTTGTAACGATTTGTTTTTAGCACATCGGTAAGGCAAAATGTTGGCGTTATGTAGCACAAATTATGCTGCCTCACGCCGAATAATAGGAGGATGCCTGTAATGAGCAACAAAATGATATTGGGCTTTTTAATCACATTGATCGGATTGGTATTTTCGGCATTCAGTTTCATTTATGCCGCAATCAATCCGTGTAATTATAACGGCATTGAGGGCTTGCTGGGAGCGTTTCTCGGCACAAATATGTTATTGCCGTTTATCATCGGTACTGCCGTCATGATTGCAGGACTTGTGATTTGCTTCAAAGAAGTGTATGGCAAGAAGTAAGCGCAGTTCTGTTGCAATCACAAAAGACGGAATTAACTCAGCAAAAGGTGGTGTTTAACTTATGCGTTGGCGATTTATTTTAGGCGTATCGTTAAAGCAATTATGGAATAACATAA
>CAZIGE010000147.1:0-1503 GCA_964538475.1 uncultured Oscillospiraceae bacterium
TAAAATTTTATGATACAGTGGATGATGCATTGCTGAAGTTTGCAGTGATTATTTCCCAGAGTAATGGGAAATGGGTATTATGTAAGCATAAGGAGCGGGATACATACGAGGTTCCGGGTGGACATCGTGAAGACGGAGAAGATATTTTAGAGACAGCGAAGAGAGAACTGCAAGAAGAAACAGGTGCTGTTAAATTTGATATAGAACCAATATGTGTATATTCGGTAACTGGCAAGACAAGAGTAAATGAAACAGGAGAGGAATCCTTTGGCTTGTTATGTTTTGCAGAAATTATGGAATTTTCAGGTAAGCTGGAATGTGAGATTGAGAAAGTAGAGCTTATGGATGAATTACCGGATAACTGGACATATCCGTTGATACAACCGAAGCTAATGGAAGAATGGAGAAGACGGCAGGCGTGGGGAGATATAGACTGCAGTAAAGATTGGAAAACGATTCAGAAAATTACAAAAGGATGGTCGACAGACACAAAATATAAAATATTCACCAGGCAGGGTGAGACTCTATTGTTGCGTTTGGCAGACATTGGTAAGTATGACGAAAAGAAAAAAGAGTTTGATATTATTACGAAGTATTCGGAAACAGGGATTCTCATGTCAATGCCCATTCAATTTGGCGTATGCAATCAGAATAAAAGTGTATATATGATTTTTACTTGGGTAGAAGGACAAGATTTGGAAAGTGTTCTGCCTGGATTGTCAGAGAAAGAACAATTTACTCTGGGAAGATTGGCAGGTGATATTTTAAAGAAAATACATAGCATACATGTAGAAGAAGAGGATATCCCGACTAATACGAAGGCAGCCAAAAAGATATTGCAGTTATCGAGATATGAATCATCAAATGTTAGAGTTGCAAATGATGAGATTGCAGTTAAATATGTGAAAGAAAATATACATAAGATATGGAAAGAAAAACCAGTGTATCAGCATGGTGATTTTCATCCGGGAAATCTAATATATATGGAAAATGGTGAAATTGGTGTGATAGACTTTAACCGTTGGGAAGTTGGCGATTCGTATGAAGAATTTTACAAATTGGAAAGCTTTGCCAGAGAATTAAGCATTCCATATTGTATAGGTCAGATACAAGCATATTTTAATGATGATATTTCGGAAGATTTTTGGAGTATCCTTGCTGTGTATGTGGCACATGCTTCACTATTTTCAATAAAATGGGCAGAAAAGTTTGGACAGGCAGATATAGATGCAATGGCTGAGCGATGTAAGGTTGCTTTTGAGGACTATGATTATTTTAGAAGAAATATACCGATTTGGTATAAAGAGTGAAAAAATGAAACAGTGTTTAGCTTTTTTGCAATTATTGGGATATGAAGAAAGAGTCTTTCTACATCATATACTTGCAGATATAGTGTCATAAAGCGAAAATGGAAAGGAGACGAAGTCGGCGTGATATATGAATTAGCCAAAATAGAAGATTTGCAAAATGTTTATAATGTGGTACAGCACACGATAAGAACAA
>CAZIGE010000148.1:0-1464 GCA_964538475.1 uncultured Oscillospiraceae bacterium
AGGCTTTTACATTGATCCGATGCCAATTGGAAACCGGACGTACCCACCAAATTCGAGTTCACCTTGCGTCCATCGGTCACCCGTTGCTGGGTGATCCGCTGTATGGCGGCGATCGTACACGCTTCGAAGCAACGCATAAGAATCGCGTACAAGGGCAAATGCTTCATGCGGGAAAGCTTCGTTTTCTGCATCCCGCGTCCGGAAAAGAAATGGAATTTTCATGTCCTTTGCCGGAAACGATGCAAAGCACCGTACAGTTGTTATTCGGAGAGTCCGTGCTTTCGCAATTACCGCATTGACGTAAGCATTTGAATCCCCCTGCCACCCCCCCACGGCAAATTCGGATCAGAGCTTAGAACGGGAACAACAGCCCGGCACCGATCGTTGCAGTACGATCGGTGCCGGGCTGCAGACTGTAGACAAAAAGAGCTGTCGTATTGACGGACACCTGCAATTATGGTATAATAGATACCGTAAAGGCAGGTGTTTTTCATGTACAGAAAAAAGGATAAAAGCAAGCAAACACAATTGCAAATGTTGTGTATAGAAGATCTGGTACCGCAGGATCATATGCTGAGAGAGATCGAGAATGCGATCGATTGGAGCTTCATCTATGACGAGGTCAAGGGATTGTATAAAGAAGCGGAATGGGGGAATCCGGGGATCGATCCCGTTGTGTTATTTAAGATCGTGTTTATCCAATATCTGTACGGCATCAGAAGTATGCGCCAAACGATCAAGGAGATCGAGGTCAATATTGCATACAGATGGTTCATAGGCTATGATCTGACCGAGCCGATCCCACATTTTTCAACCTTTGGAAAGAACTACAAGCGTCGGTTTGAGGGAACGGATATTTTCGAACGCATCTTCCGTCATATCCTTGAAGAAGCAGTCAAGTGCGGATTTGTGGACGCAAGCGCGATCTTTATTGACGGAACCCACATTCGCGCCAATGCAAACAAAAAGAGATATGTAAAAGAGGTCGTTGAAGTAGAAGCAAAGCGTTACCAAAAGGAACTTGACGAGGAAATAAACCGAGACCGTGAGGAACATGGAAAAAAGCCGTTGAAGGACAAAAAGGATGACAATGATGACAGTAACAATGATAGCGGATCTGTTGGCGGCAGAGAAACCAAGGAAATCACCCGAAGCACGAGTGATCCGGAATGCGGACTGTTCCACAAGGGTGAGCATGAAAAGCAGTTTGCCTACGTTGCCGGAACAGCCTGTGACAAAAGAAACTTTATCCTTGGCTTTTCGGTGGCTCCCGGCAATACCCATGACAGTGTCATGTTCGATGACGTTTACAACAAAACCGTAGCATGTTTTCCCGAAGTAGAAGCTGTTGTCGCAGATTCTGCATACAGAACCCCATGGATCGCGAAAAAGGTCATTGATGACGGTAGAATACCGTCCCTGCCTTACAAGTGTCCGATGACTCCCGACGGATATTTCAGAAAA
>CAZIGE010000149.1:0-1442 GCA_964538475.1 uncultured Oscillospiraceae bacterium
TCTCCCAATATATCTCTTAATTTATTCTTTGCACGAAAGATCCTGCTGTTCACTTTACCCGTTTCAATGTTCAATACCTTGGCTATATGAATATTTTTCATATGATAATAATATTTAAGAACAATTACGTCTCTATACATATCTTCTAATCGGTCAACAGCATTACTAACGATTAAGCTCGTTTCTTTATCTATTACTATTTTCTCCACATCGGCATCTTCATCCTTTATATCATATATAGATTCATAGGTATTTTCATGTGTCTCTACGATTTTTGAGTACCTCTTATTCCTGTTATAGATATTTATCGCTGCATACTTCGTATAAATGTGTACCAACGCCGCCGTTGATTTATCCTCCGGATTCCTGAATTTGTCGTACGTTGCGGTTATGTTGTAAAATGCATCTTGCAATGCATCCAAAGAATCGTGATAGCTTTTTAAGATATCATATGCTGTTGAATACATCCTTTTATAGTACAAGTTATAGATACTCTCCACTATCTCGCGCTTATCGTCATCTTCAATCGAATATATGTATGTTAAAATCATATCTCATTTACTTGATTTCTGTCATATAATTGATTTCCATATCTATCAAATCCTCAATATGACGCTGTTGATCGCGCGTTAATACCGACATCTTCTTAGTAATATTATCGGGTATGATTTCTCTATCGATATCAATATAGTCACAAAGCAATTCATCGGCAGTAACACCTAAAGCATTAACAATACATATCAACGTATCAAAGCTCGGCACCTTGCTTCCGCGTTCAAGCTGCGGGATATATGAGTCAAGCACACCGACTTTAGACGCAAGAGTTTTCGTTGAAATGCTCTTGCTCTTTCTTATCTCTCTCAATCTTTTACCGAAAAATTCGCCCGATACCTTCGTTTCTTGACAGTCTGTTTTTCTTCGTGGCATGTTACTCCTCCATTAGATTTTTTCTTGTCTAATAGTATAATGTACACGTCATCTTTCTTAAATACACTATCGGATTTTCCGAAGCTATTGGGTGTGCTCAGAGAAATCTAACATCTTTTTTTGTAAATTCAAAGAATTTTTCTTTTGAAATTGCCATTATATTATATGGTAATTTTGTGGAAATTTACAGCCAGTTCACAAAGTTCAAGTCCGCTTGATTAACAAGTGACACTCTTTTTTCTAAAATTTTAGAGAAAGGAGGCGAATAATGATGAATACTGCTCATTTCGGCAGAATTATGCGAGAACGCAGAGAAAGATTGAAGATTTCAATACGCGCTCTTTCCGATATGGTTGATATCAGTTATCAATCACTTGAATCAATAGAGCTTGGTGACTCAGATCCCAGATTATCAAACGTTCTTAAAATAGCCGGTGCACTGAAAATAGATATGGGTATGCTTAATTCTTGCATACCCATTCTTATCGAGATCTAAAGAAAGGAATATTATAATG
>CAZIGE010000150.1:0-1438 GCA_964538475.1 uncultured Oscillospiraceae bacterium
ACAGAATAGGTTGTGGTAAGAGTGTTGCTGAACAAATTACTTTTTTGTATAAGCGTTGAGGGAGAATAGAACTCGCCGTATGCACCGTATTCAAACTCTGGTATAAAGGTAAATACTCCTACAAACGCCAAAACCGCAATAAAAAGAATAAGAATTACGGTTGATGCTGTTTTTGTCATAAGTAGCCTCCTTGACTTACTAACATAACTATTAAATTATAATATTGAATAATAAAATAGTCAAATATTTTTGATAAATTGTACAACGGATAACCGCTGTTGACAAAGAAAAGCCGTTATTCTTCTTCGTCATCGGGAAGTTGAACGTTGTGATATACGTTTTGAACGTCGTCACTGTCTTCCAACATGTCCAACATCTTTTGGAAACGAACAAGATTGTCCCCTTCCAAAGTAACCATATTTTGTGGGAACCAAGTCATTTCGGCAGAAACAAGGTTCAAGCCCTTTTCTACAACGGCATCACGAACAACCGACAAACTTGTTGTTTCGCAAGTAAATTCCAACATACCGTCTTCCAAAGCAACGTCGTCCGCCCCCGCTTCGATTGCAAGCTCAAACGCCTGGTCTTCATCAAGATTGATGGTGTTTTCGGCAATTACAACGCCTTTGTGGTCGAACATAAATGTAACACTGTTGGTTTGTCCAAGATTACCGCCGTTTTTGTCGAAAGCACATCTAACATCGCCTGCGGTACGATTTTTGTTATCGGTAAGACATTCGACGATAACGGAACTGCCACCGATACCGTAGCCTTCGTAAACGATGGTTACATAGTCCACAGTGGAAAGTTCTCCGCTTGCCTTTTTGATACTGCGAGAAATGTTATCATTAGGCATATTATTTGCCTTTGCCTTTTGAATAACGTCGTACAACTTGCTATTGGAGTTAGGATCTGCACCGCCAAGTTTTACCGCAACGGCAATTTCACGGCCGATTTTGGTAAAAATGCGAGAACGAGCGGCATCGCCTTTGGCTTTTTTATTTTTAATATTATTCCATTTGCTATGACCGGACATAAAAATACCTCTAAATTTTGTTAGCGTAAATTTGATACATAATAACACTACCGGCAACCGCAACATTTAGCGACTCAAAATTGTTTGCCATTGGCAAACTTATCGTACCGTTTGCGTGCGTTCGCGAGTAGTCGCTTAAGCCGTTACCTTCGTTTCCCAAAACCAAACAAACGTTCGAATTAAACTTGCGACTAAAAATGCTTTCTCCATCCATATCACATGCGATAATAACGTTTTTGCTTGCAATTTCAAATGTCTTAGCAATATCGTCAGTTTGATGCAAATTGATGCAAAAGTGAGCAGACATTGCACTACGCACTACCTTTGGTGAGTACACGTCGGCACATTTTACCGCGTATATATCGGTAAAACCACAGGCAACCGCTGTACGAATTAGCGTAC
>CAZIGE010000151.1:0-1399 GCA_964538475.1 uncultured Oscillospiraceae bacterium
ATGTGGAAAAGCTATATAAAAACTGGTATTTAGAGGAACTGAGCGCACAATGGAACCGATTGATCTGCGATGAGCTTTCCCAAAATGCCGGATTGCCCCATATCCCACAGCAGGAACGGTTCTATCAGGATCATGTAAAGGGTCTTTCCGATACAGGCAGGACCTATGTCATTATTTCCGATGCCCTGCGTTATGAGGTAGCCGTTGACCTCACGGGACAGCTCCTGCGGGAAACGAAAGGTTCAGCGAAAATCAGCGCCATGCAGTCGGTGTTCCCGTCTGTTACAAAATTTGGCATGGCAGCACTATTGCCTCACCGTAAATTGCAATTAACGGATGACTGCCGTGTGCTGTGCGACGGACAGTGTGCAGATGGAACAGAAAATAGAAGCAAGATATTATCTGCTGCGCATAAAGATTATGTGGCGGTTTCTTACAAAACCCTGCTGTCGATGACAAAGGCAGAGCATGATGCGTTGATCGGTGGCGCAAAGGTGATTTATATTTATCACAATACCATCGATGCCGTTGGGGACAAAGCACCCACGGAAGATCGGGTATTTGAAGCCTGCGAGGAGGCCATCACGGAAATCAAGAGCCTTGTACGCCGGATCACCAATACCTTCAAGGGCACTAATATTCTGATCACGGCAGATCACGGTTTCCTGTATTCTTATAGTCCATTGGTGGAAAGCGACAAGACAGAAAAAAGCCATATTACTGGCGAAATTGCCGAGCTGGAACGGCGCTATGTTCTCATGCGTGGAGAATGTACGGCAGAGCGAATGCAGAGGATACCCATGAAGCATATGCAAAGTGATTTGGTTGGGTTTGCACCGCTACAAAATATTCGTATCAAAAAATCCGGCGGTGGCATGAACTATGTCCATGGCGGTATTTCTTTGCAGGAATGTGTTGTACCGGTGATCACGTTCAAGAATGTGCGGAGTAATTCTAAAAACTTTGTAAATATCCAAAAAGTGCCGTTGCAACTCATCAGCCAGAGCAGAAAGGTAAGTAACAGTATTTTTTCACTGGATCTCTACCAAAAAGAAGCTGTCAGCGGCAAGCTGATCCCTGCGGAATACGAGATCTACATGAGCGATGCGTCAGGAAAGGCTGTCAGTGATCGCCAGAAGATCATTGCTGATAAGACGAGCACCAATGGCTCTGAACGGCTGTTCCGGATCAGGCTAACACTGAGAAATATGGAATTTAAGAAAACGGAAAGCTACTATTTGACAGTTGTAGAAAAAGAAACCTCCACGATTGTCGATAAAATCGAGTTTACGATCGATATCGCATTTACAAACGATTTTGATTTTTAAGGAGATAGATGAAATGATGACTGAATTAGATGCTAAGGTTTTGGAATATTTTCCGGGCAAAGTTGTTCGCA
>CAZIGE010000152.1:0-1295 GCA_964538475.1 uncultured Oscillospiraceae bacterium
CCGCTGCCAGCAGGTCGGCATCCTCGGACAGATAGGAGGATGCCACGATGTTGGATACCCCACCGCCGAACATGGAAGTGCAGGATTGCAGCAGCCCCAGCATGAGAATGAGTAGCAGACTAATGCCTCCAATCAGGAGAAATGCCTTTTTGTGTTTGACGATAAACTCCTCGGCTTTTTTCGTGGCTGTTGTACCCTGCTTGGCACCCTTCGCCGCAACATTGGCCGCCGCTGCTGCCTCCCCGGTGGTATGCGCCGCCCGGTATGCCGCCGCATACTGCTTTTGCAGCCGCTTTTTCTGCCACATCCGGGAAATGGGGTTGGAGGAAGCAAGCTGCGGATTTTCCTGCATGGCTTTCTGATACAGGAAATTTGCGTTGGCTTTCACCGCCTGCTGCTCCGCTTTCGCTGCCTCCCGCCATGGCTGCAATTTCCGGTCCTGCCGCCAGTTGTGGAATTTCCGGTTGCCGAAGCTGACTGCTTTTTCCATACCACGTTCGGTAAGATGGCCGGACTCCACGCCCACATTTTCCTGCTCCACTTCATGCACTTTTCCGTGGGCGGCATGGCCGATCTCCCGCAATGGCCGGGACAGCGGATTGGTACGCTCCCGGATGGTGGCCGGTTTGTCGGTTTCCTTGAATACCAGTTTGGTATGCCCGGTGCCCCGTTCTTCATCGAAAACACGCTCTGTCCCTAATGTGCGCTTCTTGGGGATGGCTGCCTTTGCAGCGTCCAGACGGCCAGCGGCCTTGTCAGATTTTCGGATGGTCTTTTGCAGCTCCGGTGCGGCAAGTTCTTCCTCTGTAAACTGCAACCGGGAGGATGGCCGGTCGCTGGCCACTGATCCTTCCCGGTAGGTATTGCGCCGATGTTTCCGCTTTTTCTTTTCGGATTTGTGGGTGCGCCGGTCATCCAAACGCTCCGTCGCACTATGGACAAATGCCGCCGAATCATTGGTTGGGGAATAATCTGCCTCTGCCGCCCGGTCGGTGGTTCGGCTGACTTCCCCCGTGACCATATTGACGGAGATCGCACCGTCACGGGTCATTTTCTGGGTTTCCTTCTCCGGGGCTTTCCATTCTTTCATGCACCATCACCTACCTTTCCGTATGGACACAGGTCGCCGCAGGTCCCGTTTTCGATCATGGCGATATAGCGGAAAATAGGATAGGCTTGCGGTGGGCAGACTGCATTGCCCAGCGTTTTCAGCCGCAGAGCCCGGCCATCCATGCGGTCGGTCATGCGGGGCACTCCTTCCGGCTCTCTGTCCCAGAGGATACGTCCGTCCATCC
>CAZIGE010000153.1:0-1287 GCA_964538475.1 uncultured Oscillospiraceae bacterium
CCGTTCAACAAGAGCAGTATCAACCGAATCATTAAAAACAGGAAGTACATCGGAGAGTACCGCTACCACGATATTGTCATCAAGGACGGTATGCCTCGCATTATCTCCGACGAGCTCTTTAATCTGGCGCAAGCCGAGATGGAGCGCCGCCGCACCCGTAAAGCCCCGAAGTCTCCGAGGGCCGAGTACCTTTTAGCCGGCCGTCTTTTCTGCGGCCACTGTAAGAGCCCTATGCAGGGAGTCAGCGGTACAGGCAAGAGCGGAAACAAGTGGTACTACTATTATTGCGGGAACGCTCGCGGCAAGAACAAGACTTGCGATAAGAAGCAGGTCTCGCGGGACCGCCTCGAAAGAGCCGCGGTCGAGTACACCGTGCAATACATTCTTCAGGAAGAAGTGCTCGCGGACCTCGCGAAGAGGGTATACGCGGCGCAAGAGCGCCAAAACGATACCGCCTCGGAGATTGACTTCTACGAGAAGAAGCTGGCCGACAATAAGAAGGCTATCACGAATGTGCTACGAGCTATCGAGTCGGGAGCCGCAACGCAGACTCTACCGACGAGACTGCGAGAGCTTGAAAACGAGCAAACCGTCATACAGGGTGAGCTTGCCTTTTTAAGAGGTAAGCGCCTTGAGTTTTCGGAGGACCAGATTCTCTTTGCTTTGATGAATCATCTCGAGCGCAAGCCCGGTGAGACCGAGCAGGACTTTAACCGCCGAATTATCTGCGACTTCGTGTCTGAGGTCTACCTTTATGACGACCGTCTGCTTATCTACTTTAATATTAGTAGTGGAGACGGTAAGCTCAAGTCCGTAGACCTTGCAAACATTGAGGCCGAGGTGTTCGATGAGAGAAGCGTCTGCTCCACCAACAAAAAAGTCCCTTTTGTCTAACGGACAAAAGGGACTTTTTTGAGTGATGCGTTCCTTTCGGAACGAGATACACACTACGTGCGTGATGCGGGCTTCGCCCGTGATTCGTGCTCTCGTCACGTGTGCGGAACGCATCGCATCACCTATCACAGTACAGCGGTATCACTTATCACTTATTTACAAATATGCCGTTCTTCGAGTGAAGCGTTCCTTTCGGAACGAGATACACACTACGTGCGTGATGCGGGCTTCGCCCGTGATTCGTGCTCTCGTCACGTGTGCGGAACGCGTCGCATCACCTATCACGGCGTAGCCGTATCGCTCGCCGCTTATTTACAAAACTACTGTTTTCTTTTCAGTTACTTACCGCCGAAAGAAAAAAGTTGACACGGCAAAAAAGAAATGGTAAAATAT
>CAZIGE010000154.1:0-1267 GCA_964538475.1 uncultured Oscillospiraceae bacterium
GCATTTCACCAACCTACCACATAGAACTGCTTGACCGACCTACCATTGTGTGGGACTTCCACTCTCTGTTATTGGGCGTGCAGATGATGTTTTCCTTTATGCTTACAGATGAAAAATCTTCATTAAAGGTATGTAAACATTGTGGCAATGTTTTTATTGCCGGCAGACCAAACAGCGTATTCTGTAGTGGCAGATGCAAGAACCAATATAATGTATATAAGAGCAGGGGAAAGGATAAGGATAATACAGATGTGTAAAGCTGTATATACCAAACTATAACTACCATGAATCGAGGGATACTATTATTATGAAAATACGAATTGCTACTATTAAAGATGCAGAAGATATCAAGAAAATCTATGCACCATATGTTTTGAATACTGCTGTTTCTTTTGAATATGAACTTCCTGATACCAAAGAGTTTACAAGCAGAATAGAAAGCACCTTAAAGAATTATCCATATCTTGTTGCCATGGTAGACGATGATGTTGTCGGTTATGCATACGCATCAGCGTTTCATTCAAGAGCAGCTTACAGACATTCGGCGGAGCTATCCGTTTATGTAAGGAAAAATTGCAAAAAAAGCGGAATTGGCAGTGCTTTATATAAAAGTATGGAAGCAATTTTAATAAAACAAAACATATATATTGTCCATGCATGTATTGCCTCTGCTGATAAAAGAGATGAATATCTCACAGATGATAGTGAAAAATTTCATGCAAAAATGGGATTTTCATTAGCCGGCAGACATAAACAATGTGGATATAAATTTGGCAGATGGTATGATATTATCTGGATGGATAAGATCATACAGGAAATTCCTGATATCCCTGAGGATTTTATTCCATTCAGCCAGTTAAATTCTGCTTTTATAAATATACCGAATTAGAAGGAAGGTTGTTTATGAACACAAATATTACAAAACAAATGGAAATGGTACTGTACAAAACCGAAAATGACAATGTGACTGTCAGCGCCTTAATAAAAGACGAAACAATCTGGCTGACACAAAAGGCTATGGCTGAATTGTTTGGCATTGATAAGTCCGGTATCAGCCGCCATCTGTCAAAAATTTTTGAAACAGGTGAATTGGATGAAAACTTGGTTATTGCAAAAATTGCAACACCCAATCCTCACGGAAAAACTGTGGATAATACACAATATTCTCCCACCAATTATTACAATTTGGATGCTATCATTTCCGTTGGTTATAGAGTAAATTCCATTCAGGCTACACAGTTTCGTATTTGGGCAACCAATATTTTAA
>CAZIGE010000155.1:0-1257 GCA_964538475.1 uncultured Oscillospiraceae bacterium
GGCCCAGTACATCAAAAACGCATTGGCTGCCAACAACGGCCCCATCATTCTGGAGAAGTGATATGGAAGAGAAATTCATCGAAGCATGGGCACAAAACCGTGTCACTGCCGCCCGGATGGGCGTGCGGATGCGCCCCATTGAAGATGCCGAGGCGCTGAAAACGGCCCACCGGTGCCTGCAAGGCCACCGGGAAAGCGACGGCTTTTCCATTCTGGCGGACAAGCGCCATCTGGAATTGAGCCTGGAGGCTCTGGCTATCGATAAGCGCTTCACAGCGCTGTTCTCCGACGAGGAAGCCAATACCGCCCTGGCCCGGCTCCTGGCGGCAGGCTATTATCTGTAAATCAAACGGTGCGCTGAAAGGCGCACCGTTTTTGATGTTCTACGGACGAATAAGTGAAAAATGTACGCCGCAAAAAAACAGTTGCAATCCTTGCGCGACCGTGATAGAATGTATCCATTGAAAATCAAAAAAGGAGCGTATACTATGATTTCAAGAGAAATTTGTCAGCGTGTTCTGCAAAAAGCCGTTTCCACCGGCGCAGACTATGCTGAAATTTTTGCGGAGAATACCATCAATCACTCCATTTCCATGATCGCCAGCAAGGTGGATGCCATCAACGACACCGTGATCGCCGGTGCTTCCGTCCGGGTGTATAAGGGAATGCGCTCTGTGATGGCCTCCACGGTCGATACAAGCGAATCCGGCCTGCTACGCTGTGCGGAAACTGCGGCAGAAGCCCTGGGACAGGGCAGCGCCGCCATGGATATCGTGCTGAAGGAGCGGATCTTCGGGGATATCCACCCGGTGAAGGTGGTCCCCTCCTCCTGCGGCAACAAGGAAAAAGTTGCCGTTTTGAAAGAGGGCTATTTTGCCGCTAAGGAATATGACGAATGTGTGCAGCAGGTGTCTGGAAGCCTGTTGGATGTGGACCATAATATCCTCATCGCCTCCACCGATGGCATCTATGCCCAGGACCGGCAGATCCGCACCCGTATGGCTATCTCTGCCGTGGCGGATAAGGGCAGCGGTACCCAGACCGGCTTCTATGGCCCCGGCCGCCGGATGGGTATGGAAGTATTTGACAGCATCATCGACCCCAAGGAAGTGGGTATCCGTGCAGCCAGGCAGGCGGTCACTATGGCAGGTGCCGGTTACTGTCCCGCAGGCGTTATGCCTGTGGCCATCGACAATGGTTTCGGCGGCGTGATCTTCCACGAGGCCTGTGGTCACGGTCTGGAGGCTTCCTCTGTTG
>CAZIGE010000156.1:0-1230 GCA_964538475.1 uncultured Oscillospiraceae bacterium
AGCTTTCTGATATGCGGTCACCTCCTTCAAAAGGATATAAAAATAAGCCGTCACCATCATTGGCGCGACTGCAAAAAACATATAAAAATATGATTTTCGTATACGAGGAACAGAGCCTTGCGGCTCTATTCCAAAAACATATTTTTTATTGATTGCTCTGGCGAGTATGTTCGTGGATGGTGGCTATGATCTGTTCTTGTTCATTCGGGGGCACTCCAATGGATGCCAAGGCTTCACGAATTCCGCAGTCGGGACAAATAAAGCCGATCCCATCGGCTCTTGAGAGTGCCGAGGGAGCGTTGTAGGGCTTTTCGCAAAGGGGGCACACGGCGGAGATTTTGGCTTCTGTGGGCGTTTTCATATTCCATCCTCCTGACTGTCGTATCCAGTCATTTTGCGATTATTATATACTACACGATCTTCGCCGGTGTATATGGCAGGAAATTGTGTAGATCAGAGTGTCTTTTAGGCCTCTGTGTCAACATCGGCGCAAACACTCTGCCCGCCCGCCAATTGCAAAAGAATGTTGACATAGCGGTCTCTTTCCGCACCCTCACACGCAGCCGCACCTTCCCTGTAAAAGCGGATGGCATCCTTTCTGTCTTCCCATACCTCGGTCTTGCCGTAACAGGTAATAGTGACAGGGTCGAGTTTCCGACAGGCATCCTCGCCAAAGATGACCGCAAGCGAGGAGCGACTATCCCAATCCACATGGATAGAACCGGCATCGTCAACGCGCGTGACGGTTCCACGACAGCCCGGCACGAGATCCTGCCTGTATGGGTCGTTCATTTTGGTAAGCTCCACACGACATCCGACGGGATATTCCTTGCGAAGCCGTTCAAGCGTTCCCTTGGAGATGTTCCACATTATGCATCCGCCTCCTTTTTGCTTCCGCTTTTGAAAGCGGACGAGCCTTCCAAATGACGGAGCAGAATTTTTCGCTCGGTCTTGAACTCTGCACCAATGAAGCCCAGCCGCAGGAGAAAACAGCGGAAAGCGTATTTTTCATTGTCCGTTGCTTTTTCTTTGGCACTGACTCGCTTTTGATTCCGTGCCATTTCGCACAGCTTGCAGATGAAGGTGTCGTAGGCTTTCAGTTCCTCCGTGGTGGGCGTTGCCGGGAACCAGGGGAAGGAAACCTTTGCGTCCGTCACCTCAATGGGCAGTTCGTTCACACCCAGGGCTTTCTTGATAAGGTTGCCCTTGGCGGCAACGATGGCCTTGAGG
>CAZIGE010000157.1:0-1181 GCA_964538475.1 uncultured Oscillospiraceae bacterium
AGTATCCTTTATCACCATTTTTCTCACAGTAGATCACGCCAGCGTTAAACGCTTCCCTGTATTTGATAATTTCGGGCAAACAATCATCAACGTGCTTCTTCCACTTTTTCCCGAAAATATAGTATTTGCCGCCCGTCTTATGGCAGATTGTGAACGCCGTACTATCCTCGCCGCCGTATGCCGCGTCGATATGGCAAAGCCCCTGTTCAGCAAGGGCAGGGTCGCCGCCTGTGACGGGGTTTGAGAATATCACATCATCCGATGCAATGTGCTTCAATTCGTAGTTAGCGGCGAACAGGGAGGCTGTCATGCTATCCCGTAACTGTTGCAACTTTTCATCGGTTATCAATCCTGTGGAATAGCAATCGTGGCGGTCAGGCTCAACCACCAGTGAAAAAGCATCTTCCCGATGCCACGGCGTACCTATGAAAACAATTCTTCCGTCACGGGTCACGATGTTCCGCAGTTCTCTAACAATAGCCTTTGTTTTCTCCCGTTCCGCTTTGGAAATGCGGTCTTGCAGGTTTACAACGTCATCACAGATAATCAGATCAGCGTGCTTACCTGTCAAGCTACCGCCACAGCCGCAACCAACCAACTGTTCAGCACCACGAGGGCTGTCATAAACGGAAACGGTCATATTCGTGGCGTTTGCCGTAGTCAGAAACACATCCGTTCCCATCAGGATTCCAGCCATGTGCCGAAATGCTTCATTTTCCAACACCTTTTGAGCCTGTGCAATGGATTCCACCACATCTGTATCTGTCTTTCGCATAAATAATGCGTTTTTGCCATGATTCAAAACGCACCACATAGCAAGGGCAACAGACAGGCAGGAAGATTTATAGCTCAGTCGGTGCGCCTGCAAGGTATAGTCGGAATCGCCATAAATGATATGCTGCATCCACTTTCCGTGGAGGTCATCGGTCAAATCCTTAAAGCCTATCATTCGTCCAATAGCCGCCGGGTGATACCTCCATATATCCCATACGGTTTCTTTTGTCAATTCAGCTATACGATCACCCCCTTGGTTTCTTCCAGCAGCCGGTCAATGTCTGCCTTTGCATCCTCGGAAAGTTCACGCTTCGTCAAATCAACCTTTTCCACATACAGGCCGTACCGCTTGCCCAGCAGTTCAGCCGCCTTTGTCCGTTCTTTTACTTCCGGCGGCAAACTCAGGA
>CAZIGE010000158.1:0-1116 GCA_964538475.1 uncultured Oscillospiraceae bacterium
TTCTATTGTTCCGTTATAATATACATTTGTTAAACTACTACAACCAGAGAATGCACCACTTCCTATACTTGTTACACTTGATGGGATGGTTATACTTGTAAGACTTGTGCAATTTTTAAATGCCTCTGATGCAATCTTCCTTACAGGCAAGCCCTCATATGTAGATGGAATAACAATATCTGTATCTTGGCAAGTTCCGATGCCAGAAACTAAATAGTATGTTGTGTCATTACTTAAAGTAAATGCAAGTCCTTCTGAAGGCTCATGCTGGTTACATATAGTACAGTATCCATCAACATAATTGTGCTCTTTCAATTGAATTACAATGTTTGTAAGTTCATTTTTTTCTCTATCAAAGTCTTTGCCACATATATCACAGTGATAATGTCCAAGTGTTCCTTTAGTCGTGCAGGTTGCATTAATTTGTTTATTCCATATAGCATTATTGTCTTCTGTAACACACTTGCTTGATTTTTTGCCACAGATGTCACAAATGTGGTCACAATTTGCATCCATACAAACAGTGTGTAAAGTAACAACACCTTCATTAACTTCATAAATTGTATTGTCAATTTCAATACTAATATTTGAACCTGTCAAAGCACCGTTTGCACCAAAGTTATATCCATTATGTGTGCTATTTGAAATCATAAAGCCGTCAGTATCAAAGTAGTATACGTGGTTTTCTATGATAATATAAACATTAATCTGGATTATGTTGTTTATAACGTAGTAAGTTTTACCATTGTTGTCAGTAACTTTTATATTATTCAATGAGTCATTACTCTTAACACCATTTTCACCATAATAGTAGATGTTATTTTCAATACGGATATAAACGTTTATTTGAATGATATTGTCAATTACATAATAAGTGTTACCACTATTATCTGTAACTTCTTTGTTTGTTATAGATTCTGTACTCTTAACACCATTTTCGCCATAATAGTAGATGTTATTTTCAATACGGATATATACGTTTATTTGAATGATATTGTTAATTACATAATAAGTATTACCACTGTTATCTGTAACTTCTTTGTTTGTTATAGATTCTGTATTCTTAACACCATTTTCACCATAATAGTAGATGTTATTTTCAATACGGATATAAAC
>CAZIGE010000159.1:0-1099 GCA_964538475.1 uncultured Oscillospiraceae bacterium
CTGTTCCGGCCCTTCGTGATGAAGAAGCTGGTCTCCGACGGTCTGGCAAACAACATCAAGTCCGCCAAGAAGATGATCGACAAGGGCAAGGCCGAGGTCTGGGACGCTCTGGACGAGATCATCAAGGATCGTCCTGTTATGCTGAACCGTGCACCTACCCTGCACCGTCTGGGCATTCAGGCTTTCGAGCCGGTGCTGGTGGAGGGACGTGCGCTGAAGTTGCACCCCCTGTGCTGTACCGCATTTAACGCCGACTTTGACGGCGACCAGATGGCTATCCACGTGCCTCTGTCCGCTGAGGCCCAGGCCGAGGCAAGACTGCTGATGCTCTCTGCCAACAACCTGCTGCGTCCTCAGGATGGCAAACCTGTTACCGTTCCTACCCAGGATATGATTCTGGGTGCCTACTACCTGACCTACACCCGACTGGGCAAGGCTGAGAGAGGCGCTGAGGAAGTGGTCATTGCTTCCGCCGGTGACAGCAACTACGAGGTTGGCGCACTGGTTGATGCGGATGAGTTCCTGGCTGTGAACAAGGCCTTGAAGGCCGAGGGCAAACAGGAAGCAACATTTACCCCCAAACACGCCTACTCCAGCATGGATGAAGCAGTGGCTGCCTACGCCGATGGCGTGGTGGGCCTGCACGCACCCATCCTGGTGCGTATTGAGCGGGAGTTGAACGGTGTGATGACCCATCGGATCATCAATGCCACCGTGGGCCGTCTGATCTACAATGAGCCGATCCCCCAGGATCTGGGCTTTGCAGACCGGTCCGACCCTGCACGTGCATTTGACCTGGAAGTGGACTTCCTGGTGGGCAAGAAGCAGCTGGGCAAGATCATTGATAAGTGTATCCGTATCCACGGCTTCACCGTTGCTACCGAAATGTTGGACAACTTGAAGCGCTTGGGCTACAAGTACGCTACCAAGGGCGCTATTTCCATCTCCATTGCAGATATGGAAGTGCCTGCTATCAAGTATGAGCTGGTCCACCAGGCCGAGGAGAAGGTCGTGGAGATCGAGCAGTACTATCGCCAGGGTTTCATCACCAATGACGAGCGTTATCGCCTGGTGGTCCAGCAGTGGGAAAAGACCACAA
>CAZIGE010000160.1:0-1086 GCA_964538475.1 uncultured Oscillospiraceae bacterium
TTAGCGGCGTTGATCTGAAGCTTGATAATGCCAGTGACTTTCTGTGCCATGATAAGCACCTCCTGATAATAATGTGGTAGTGGTGCGCGCGGCGCACATTTTGCGGGGCGGAAGCCCCTCCCACGTTCCGGCTGAATACTCAGCCCGATGCGTTTACTGGGAAACGACCTCGATCATGTCGAGCTCAAACTCGACCGGGGTCTCGCGTCCAAACATGGATACCACCACGCTGACGCGGTTTTTGTCGACCTCGACATTGTCCACCTGGCCGATAAAGCCTGCGAGCGGACCGTCCAGAATCCGAACCTGATCGCCGACATCGTAGTTGACGACGATCTCCTTTTTTTCAACACCCATCGCGTAGACCTCTTCATCGGTCAGCGGGGTGGGGTCGTTGCTGGAAGTTCCGACGAAGCCGGTCACTCCGCGGATGTTCCGAATGACATGCCAGGTATCATCACTGTAAATCATCTTCACCAGCACATAGCCGGGATAGACCTTTCGGTCGAAGGTTTTGGAAACGCCGGACTCGGTGATCTCCGTGACGGTTTCCAGCGGAATGGAAATGTCCAGAATGACATCCTGAAGCGCGCGGCTTTCCACCGTTTTTTCAATGGTGGCCTTTACAGTGTTTTCGTAACCGGAGTAGGTATGAACGACATACCATTTTGCAGTTCCTGCCATGGCGATTACCCGATCAGATTTCTGACGCCGTCGATCAGCGCGGTGACCGAAACCTGTGCCACGAAGTCAAACAACCAGATGAACACGCCGACGACCAGAACACAGCCGACGACGATCACGGCGTTTTTCAGAACCTGCTTGGGAGTGGGCCATACGACCTTCCCCAGCTCGCTCTTGAGCTCACGGAAGTACTTGCAAACGGCGGCCCAGGCTCGTTTGAACCAGTTTTCCTTTTTGACTGCTGCCATGATGAGCCTCCTTACTTCGTCTCGTTGTGAACGGTGTGCTTTCTGCAGAATCTGCAGTACTTCTTCATTTCGAGACGGTCGGGGTCATTCTTCTTGTTTTTCATGGTGTTGTAGTTTCTCTGCTTGCACTCGGAGCATCTCAAAGTGACTTTAA
>CAZIGE010000161.1:0-1077 GCA_964538475.1 uncultured Oscillospiraceae bacterium
ACGATAATGCCAAGATCCCTCGACTTCGCTCGGGATGACAGGCTTTTTCGATGGCACATGGGAACTTGCAACCGCACGGTGGGGGTGTACCCCCACCCTACGGGATGGTGTGTGGTTGTAGGGTGGGGATATATCCCCACCGAAAAACCATGTCATCCCGACCGAACGAATGTGAGCGGAGGGATCTACGCACCGAATATCCTTTTGAGGGGAACGATCATGCCAATATCCCTCGACTTCCCTCGGGATGACAGGCTTTTTGGGTGGCGCACGGAAACTTGCAACCACACGGTGGGGGTGTACCCTCACCCTACAATGGGCAACCATTTTGTAGGGGCAACGTTTCCCCACCTTCGCCAGTGCAAATAATATCAGTTATTTGACAGTCTCAAGTGCGTTATTATGCAGTGCTGCTTTTTGCCGCAAAGACAGAAGCTTACTGGCGGCCATATACATAAAATAGCCAAGCACACTGCCCAGCGTGTTTAGCAGCAGATCGTCGATATCGGTTGCTCGGCCGATGAAATACTGCACGAGTTCAATGGTAAAAGAAATGGCACAGGCACACAGGCTGGTTTTGCTTAGACGGCGAAGATGGGGGAACACCACAGGCAGGATAAATCCCAGCGGCAGAAACATAAAAGTATTGGCCACTGCCTGAGTTAGACTACGGGTATTGCCGCTTTTTGCTTCCAGCAGAAATTGCAGTGGGATCAGGTTCAGATTGTGGTAAGAGGAGAAAATAGTACCATAATTTTGCAGATTTAGAATCATTTGATCTACGAAGGTCACATAACAGATGACAAGAATGCACGTACCAAAGAAAAAACCTGCGATCTGGCGTCGGAAGGGAAAACGGCGGCGCAGTAGAAAATAAAAAGGAAGGTAGAGTATTGCCAGAATGATCATGGCAACAAAACCGATGATAAAATAGCCTAGGATGGTTTGAAACATTTTTACAGATCCTCCGATGTATAAAAGGGCCGGGGGAGTGCTCCCCCGGCAGAAATCAGGCTTTCGGGAAGAAGAGGGTCACTTTGAACAGGTCGCCATCCAGCAGCAGCTCCAATTGCCCCT
>CAZIGE010000162.1:0-1074 GCA_964538475.1 uncultured Oscillospiraceae bacterium
TCATAGGGTGCTGTTTTAGAAAGGAGGCACAAAATGCCACTTCGTCAATCGATTTCCCATCGTACCAAGAGGGCTGTTCCATGGCATCATCTTTCATGCGACCACCCCTTTCCGTATTTTTTCAGGTGATTTTGCAGCTTTTTCAGTTTTTCGTCGGCTGTCATCATGTTGATCACTTCGGCACGCTCATAGGAATCGCCCGATAGCAACAAGTCCACCCAATACTCCATTTGGGACAGATTGTGACAAGCCTCTGTAAATCGGCTGTCCGCATCTTCTTCCGGTGTTTTCGGCGCATATTCGGACATCCACTCTTGTAGTAGCTTGTAATATGCTAAGAGTGCAGAAAAGCACAGCTTTTCGGTTTCCCGAAGTCGCTGTGCTTCTGTTTTCCTGTTCCATTTTTTCTGCATTGCCTTGGTGGGTGGCTCGTCCTGCGTGATGCCAAAGTCGTACGCCAGTTTCTTGGCCGCATCATGCAGGGACAGACCGTAGAGCTTGGCAACGAAATCGATCACATCCCCATGTTCGCCACAGGCATAGCAATGGTAGTGGTCATCTGCCACGAACAGGCTGGGATGGTGGTCATTGTGAAACGGGCAGAGGGCTTTGCCATAACGGTTGACCTCCACACCGTAATATTCGGCGGCTTCAATCATGGGAACCGCCATTTTGATTTGTGTAAATAAATTGATATTGTTATCCTCCTATAAATATTTTTCTTCGCCGTTCTACCCTCTGTCGTTCCTGCCCCAGTTTTTCTGCGGCGTTTCGCCTCCCTTGGTACGCTGAATGCGCTACTTCGCCGGAAAGCATATCCCCATCGGACGCTCATGTAATTTTCAAGGTGCATCGTGGTTTACAAGATTAGTTTAGTAAAAAATCACACCGTTTCCCGTATATCCGAGAGGTAGGAAAAGAGCGTGGAAAACTGCATTTTTCCACGCTTATAGACAACTTGCAAATGTATGATATAATGAGCCGATAAGGAGGATTCGGATATGCAAGTGAAATTAACGATTGGGGAGCGATTGAAGGATTTACGGGTGGAACGGAAACTGACCTTGGAACAGC
>CAZIGE010000163.1:0-1063 GCA_964538475.1 uncultured Oscillospiraceae bacterium
CGATGTGCAATTTCAAGGTGTTCAGCACATCCGCATTGGTCTGTGCCGTTCGCAGAATGGCTCTCATTATGGCTTCGTGAAGCACACTTTCTTCTATGGTCGGGGATTCGTGGCAGTATTTTTTACCGAAGTCGAGTCGGCTGATGCATCGCCACACATATTTTTTCTTGCCTTTGACCGTCCATGTGCATCGGCGGTAGGGCGTTTTGCACTCGCCGCAAATCAGTTTTTCCGTCAGCGCATATTTGCCGGAATATTTGCCCTGCTCGGTTTTTGTGCCGACCTGTTTGACTTTCGGCTTTCCGGCTCGCCGTGCCAGTTCCTCCTGCACTCTGCCAAATGTCGCCCCATCGATAATAGCTGGATGGTTATTTTCTACATAGTATTTGGGGCGTTCGCCGTTATTGACCCTGACCTTTTTGGATAGGCAGTCAGTGATGTAGGTCTTGTTGATAATGGCATCGCCCTTGTATTTTTCGTTGGTCAGAATGGACTGGACGGTGGAATAGCTCCATTTTTCCTTTCCGCTGGGGGACTTAACCCCTTTTTCTTCCAGCAGCCGGACGATATTTCCGAAGCTGTCGCCTGCGAGGAACTGTTCGTAGATCAAGCGGATCACCGCCGCTTCTTCGGGAACGATCTCCGGCTTGCCGTCAGCACCCCGTCTGTAGCCGAGAAAATTGCTGTAATTAAAGGACACCTTGCCTTCCTTGGCACTCTGTGCTTTGCCCCATTTTATGTTGGCACTGATATTTTCCGACTCGCTCTGGGCGATGGAGCCGTAGATGGTGATGTAGAACTCCGCACCATTCTGGCTACTGTGGATGCCCTGTTCTTCAAAATACACATCCACCCCCAACTCTTTCAGCATTCGGGTGTACTTGAGGCAATCAACGGTATTTCGGGCGAAGCGTGAGATCGACTTGCAGATGATCATATCCACCTTGCCCTGTTTGCACAGGCGGATCATTTTATTGAACTCGTCACGCTTTTTGACGCTTGTGCCGGTTATACCTCTGTCTGCGAAAATCCGGACAAGCGTCCAATCCGGCTCTCGGTTGAT
>CAZIGE010000164.1:0-1049 GCA_964538475.1 uncultured Oscillospiraceae bacterium
GCCGGGAGCAAGGTTGATCTTCTCGCCCATCCACTCCACCTCATAGGTGCCCAGAATCTCCTTGGCAGCGCCGGAGAGGATGCCCTCAGCAATATCCATCATGTCGTGGAAATCGGCATAAGCCTGGTACAGCTCGATGCTGGTATACTCAGGATTGTGCTTGGGATCCATCCCCTCGTTACGGAAGCAGCGACCGATCTCGTAAACCCGATCCATACCGCCAATGATCAGCCGCTTCAGGGGCAGCTCGGTGGCGATGCGCATATACATATCGATGTCCAGCGTATTGTGATGGGTGACGAAAGGACGGGCAGAAGCGCCGCCGACAATGGTATTCAGCACCGGGGTCTCCACTTCGATATAACCCATATTGTCCAGATACTGGCGCATGAATTTAATAAATCGGGAGCGGACAATGAAATTCTGCTTCACTTCCGGATTCACCATCAAATCCACATATCTCTGGCGGAAGCGGGCTTCCTTATCGGTCAGGCCGTGGAATTTATTGGGCAGGGGCAAAAGGGACTTGCTCAGGAGAATCACGGACTTGGCACGGACGGAGATTTCCTCCGTCTTGGTCTTGAACACTTCGCCCTCAATACCGATGATATCGCCGATGTCGTTCTTCTTGAAACGGTCATATTCCACTTCCCCAAGCTCATCGATCTTGACGAAAATCTGGATGCGTCCGGCACCGTCCTGCAAATCGCAGAACATAACCTTTCCTTGGCCACGCTTGCTCATCAGTCGCCCGGCTACACGGACGATCTTCCCCTCGTAGGCGGGGTAGTCTGCCTTGATCGCAGCGGAAGTGGCATCAAAATCGAACTTGGTCTGCACAAAGGGGTCACGCCCCTCTGCCTGCAAAGCCGCCAGCTTCTCCCGGCGGATTTGCATCTGGTCATTCAGGGACAGCTCAGGCTGCGGTACGAACTTTGCCATTGCTTAGCCCTCCCGGGTGACTTCGACCACTTTCATGGTGAACGAACCCGCAGGGGCATTCACAACGAAAGTCTCCCCTGCCGCCTTGCCCACCACGGCACGGCCAA
>CAZIGE010000165.1:0-1042 GCA_964538475.1 uncultured Oscillospiraceae bacterium
AGCAAGCCCAAATGAATCAAAATAACGTACAATGACAATAGCCCTCGCTCCAATATGGAACGGGGGCTATTAAACTTGTCGGTTAGTTAGCAAAAAAATCAGAAGCCGATTTAAATCTATTCATCCGCATCATTTTCGTGTGTTTCAAAAAAATCATCGGTCGTACAATTTAGTATCCTCGCAAGATGCGGCAAAAAGAAAATGTCGGGATAACAGGTATTCTGTTCCCATTTGCAGACCGCCTGCGCAGAAACGCCGATCAACTTGCCGAATTCCTTTAGCGACAGATCGTTTTTGTTGCGGTACGCCTTGATCTTATCCGCGATCGTGATGTGATAGGTGGGTGCAGTCATATCAGACCACCGCCTTTATTATGTTGATCTTTCGCATACGGTTGATTAGCGCCATCAGCTCTTGCCGGCGAGGCAAATCGAGAAATCTTTCGCAAGTCATGAAGAAGGGTGAATAAAGAAAGTCGATTCCTTCGTCATCGATCCGTGCGTACAGATCGTTGATCTTCCTTTCGATATCGATCTTTCTTTCGTTGTTCGACACCTCTAAATAACGAAGCATAAAGCCAAGTGTATCGAGCTGACGTGTGGAAACGATATCGTGAAGTCCGCGCACGTCTATCTTCTCGTCGCCGATAATAACAAATCCCATATTCGAGACCTCAAGCCTTTCGCTTCCGCTTCCTTCGGGATAAGATGAGAAGCGGTCGGAATAAAGCGCTCTGCATTGCTCCCAATTTGCGGACGGTGGAAATGCAGATGTTACGCCGTGGGAAGCGCAAATATTCTTTGATTTTTCTGTCACATCGTGGATCAGATAATCCTCCATCATATAGATCTTGTCGGCGATCGACAGATACTCACCGCTGCCGCCGATAACGAGAATGGTAGAAACGCCGTGAGTTTTGTAAAGCTCGTTGACTCGATCGGTAAAGGGCGTGATCGGTTCTTTTTCGATCAGCTCCTTCATCATACCGTCGCGGATCATAAAGTTGGTGGCACTTCTGTCCTCGTCAATGAGCAACAGCTTG
>CAZIGE010000166.1:0-1023 GCA_964538475.1 uncultured Oscillospiraceae bacterium
GCCTCCCGTAGGAGTCTGGGCCGTATCTCAGTCCCAATGTGTCCGTTCACCCTCTAAGGCCGGATACCCGTCATCGCCTTGGTGAGCCTTTACCTCGCCAACTAGCCTGATGGGCCGCAGGCTTCTCCTCTAGCGGAGCCTTAGCTCCTTTCCACATTACTCTCTAACTTTAATGTTCTTATCCGGTATTATCTAATATTTCTACTAGCTATCCCCGTCTAAAGGGTAAATCACCTACGTGTTACTCACCAGTCCGCCGCTCTCATGTATAGCAAGCTATACACTCCCGCTCGACTTGCATGCTTAAGACGCGCCGCCAGCGTTCGTTCTGAGCCAGGATCGAACTCTCCATGATTTATTCTTTGGTCTTTCGACCTAAGATTTTCTAATCATCTTTTCGTCCACCTGCTCCAATCTTTTTTTTGGAATCTTTTTCTTTTTCAAGATTTTTGGTAGGACTTTACTTTCTTGTGTTTCCACAATCTAATAAAGTGTTTTGTTTATTCAACGAATCTGACCTTACCAAGTAGTTTTTCAACTGCTTGTTGTCTTTATTTCCATCCCTTTAATTTTCAAAGAGCTTCGAGCGATGTTGCTCAAGTGAAAAAGAATATATCACCTACTCCCCTCCCTTGTCAACTCTTTTTTTACTTTTTTTTTTACTTTTTTTTATTTTTTTTATTACTTTATTTTTCTTGTTTTGTTTCTATTTTTTTTGCTTTTTAATTCTTTTTGTTTTTGTTTTGTTTATTTTCTTCTATTTTTTGCTTCTGATTTTTGTTTTTGCATTTTTTTTCTTGCTTCGTTTTTTTTTCTGTTTTCTTTTTATCAGCTTTATTGATTTTTCTTATAAATTTAAAAACTAATGAAAAATCGTAAAGATTTACTTCTTCTGTTGTTCTATTTTTATATTTTTTTCTTAAAATTTTCTGACTTGTTTTTTTGAACTCTTGATTCCTTTGGATTTGTTTATTTAAATTATTTTTCAAATAAATTAAAAACTTAACAAAAATCTAAGCTTTC
>CAZIGE010000167.1:0-1020 GCA_964538475.1 uncultured Oscillospiraceae bacterium
TATACGAACGTCTTACCGCGCGCGAATACATCAACTACATTGCCGATTTGTACGGTGTTAGCCAACAAGATCGTGACGAACGTTTGGCAAACTTTATCCAACTGTTCGAGTTCGAAACGGCAATAGATAACCCCATTCGTACCTACTCACACGGTATGAAACAAAAAGTAACCATTATGTCGGCACTTATCCACAACCCCAAAGTTTGGATTTTGGACGAGCCTTTAACGGGTTTGGACCCCAACAGCATTTACCAAGTTAAAGAATGTATGAAACGTCACGCTCAACAAGGCAACATCGTGTTCTTCTCCAGCCATATCATCGACGTGGTAGAGCGTATTTGCGACAAAATTGCAATTATCCGCAAGGGACAAATTCAATGTGTGCGCGACGTTCACCAAATGGAAGCGGACGGCGAAAGTTTGGAACAATTTTATATGCAAACGATAAACGGATTCGAAGTTAAGCCCATCCAAGTAGACGAAAACAAAACGGCAACTGTAAAGGGGTAACGCGCTATGACCTATTCCAACGTCAAAACGCTTGTTAAAATGCAGTTGCAGGACAAAATGGATTTGTCCTTTGTAAAAAACAAGCGCAGTTTGATACTAAAAAGCGGTTTGATAATACTCAAACCCATTATCGTAACGGTAGTGTTCTTTTTGCTGTTTTTGCTATCGGTAAAACTTTCGGTGTTTTCCTTTTCATCGTTGCTGCCCGATACCGTTGTAAACGTTATCTTTACAGTGATGCAACTTATGGCTATTGTTACCTGTTCCATCGGTCTTTCCGGTGCGTTGTTTACTTCGGCAGATAACAGAGTGCTACTAACCTTGCCGGTAAGCAGTACGGAAATCTTCTTTTCCAAATTGATATTGTTTTACGTGTTCGAGCTAAAACGCAACGTGTCGTTTTTGTTACCGATGTTTTTGGCTTACGGCATTGTAAACGGCGCGGTGTGGTATTTCTATCCGTGGTTGGTGTTGTGCTTTGTTATTATATCGGCATTGCCCGTTGCTA
>CAZIGE010000168.1:0-1018 GCA_964538475.1 uncultured Oscillospiraceae bacterium
TTTCGTATTCTTGGATGTTCTGCGAAGCACGCTGCAAGATAGACGAACAAAAAATGATAAAAGTTACTGTTTGTTGCATTTATTTGGCAGGGACTTTTCAAAGTGGGAGGAAAGCGACAGGTGCAGTATAAAGCAAAGAGAAAGGCAGCAGAATGCCGCCTGATCGTCAAAGTGAAGGCGTCCAGAGGAGAGACTTTTGACGAAAAAACACTGCTTGGGTTTGAACGCTTGGGCTTGCGCGGCTTCTTGAAGCCTAAACTGGTCAAGAAAAACTTGATCGAGTATACCGGCCCCATTGGGTTGAGCGTTCGCGAGCGCCTTCACAGCCCGGTCTCCAAGCGTGATTTCTTCTTTATGATGGAACAGATCGTGATGGCTGTCCGGAAGATCCAGTTCAACAAGCTGTCCGTCAACCGTCTGATTTTGAACGTGGAATACTGCTATGTCAATGAAGTGACCAAAGAACTGCAATTTCTCTATGTTCCAACGGTACAGGAAATTGACAGCTATGGCGTGATTGCGTTCATGCAGACGATCGCCCACAGCACGATTCCCGTTGAAAAGGAGAATGACGGCTATATCCTGCGTTTTATGAATTTCTTGAAAGGACAGCGTGGCTTCCAAGTAGATACGATCGAAAACTACATTGCCTCGGAAGACCGAAATGTCGTCAGCGCGGTTCGGCGGCAGAATGTCGGACAAAGCGGCTTTATGACCAGCAAGCAGCGGCACTATTATGAGCACTACGATGGAAAAGACGCGGCAACTCCTGCGCAGCAGAACCAGCCGGTAAGTGTGCCTGATGGGGGGAATGCTGCGGGGTATGCGGCGGTTGACGACGAGGAAAAGACGGGGCTTTTAGAGCATTATGAACAGGCAGCAGCGCCGCAGAGCAATCAGAGGCCGAACATAGGCTGGGGCGGCTATGCTGCACCTGCTGCACCCGCGAATGAAGAAGCGACAGGGCTTTTAGAGCATTATGAACAGGCAGCAGCGCCGCAGAGCAATCAGAGGCCGA
>CAZIGE010000169.1:0-1017 GCA_964538475.1 uncultured Oscillospiraceae bacterium
CGTAGTATTTTTCAGCCTCGTCACGCACCGCGCGGTTTTTCGCACCTTTGATCCGCTTTTGGTATTTTTCTAAATCTTTTTGGTAAGAATAAACAGAGAGAATATATGTCGGTGGATTGAGTATTCCACGAACAATAGCTTCGCCAAGTGTCATTTCAGAGGCTACGTTTCCATCGAACAACTCGGCTGCCATATCTCGTTGATTGTCAAGATAGCGGATTGCCGTTGCAGAAAGTCCAAGCACCTTGGCCTTAGAAAAAATCCGCAATAATCGACGAACGCCCTCGCCCCACATCTCCGCACCGCATCGGTGGAATTCGTCGAGGACTATATACGTCGGATTGATTGCGGGCAGTTCTTCATCAGTCATCAGCATCAATTTGGCATAGGTATAGAAGCGGAGATTTTGGGGCTCCGCGCCACCTGCCTTCTTTAAGTTTTCAATTTGAGTTCTGAAAATATATTCCGACGGTGAAAGCCAACAAATCCGCTCCTCACTTTTTTCCTCGCACAACTTGAAGCCGATAAAGGATTTTCCCGTACCGGTAGGATGTATGATGGCGGCTTTGCCACAAGAATCCAGCATTTCGAGAGCCGAATGATATGCTATTTGGTTGTGAGGAAACAACTGAATACTCATAACAACTCCTTCCTAAAAAAGCAACATAACGGGAGTTATGTGATAAAAAACTTAAAATAATCTCGATTGAAAACATAAAAATAGCGTGACAAAAAAGCCTTTCTCGAAAAATTTTAAAAAAATAAGTAAGAAAGGTTTTTTCGTCGCGCCTATTTATGTCAAAACAAAAAACTTCGGAATAAATTGACTGTAAAAATATTGAGATAATTTATCGCAAATGTATTGATTTTTGGCGATTTTTGTGGTATAATAACCAATATACTGTAATGGTGTGTAACTCAAAATAATATCTATCACATAACTCCCGTTATGTTATTTTCAATCTCGGTGTGTTCGCATCGGGATTTTTTCTTTTACATAATAAGTTTCATATGCTC
>CAZIGE010000170.1:0-1014 GCA_964538475.1 uncultured Oscillospiraceae bacterium
GCTTTTGAACATTGAACAAGTCAATTGATATTAACTAAAAATGAGATATATCTAACAGGTATATCTCATTTTGCCATCGCATTAAAAGAGTATCTTTTTGATAGCAAATTGACATAAATTACAAGAAATGCTATAATCATGGAAAATTGAGTAGAGATATCTAAAGGAGAAGAATTTATGATGAAAATAGGAATAATAGCAGATATTCATAGTAATGTTGTGGCTTTGAAAAGGGTTTTAAAAGAATTTGAAAATTTGAATGTTGAGAAAATTGTATGTTGTGGTGATATAATTGGAATTGGCTCTCGACCTGAAGAAACAGTTCAGGAGCTTATGAAATGGAATAATAAATTGGTTGCAGTAAGAGGAAATCATGAACAATATTTAATAAATGGTTTGCCAAAGCTAGTTCACGATAACAAAAGGCAAATGAGTTTGGAAGAGATTCAAAATCATAATTGGAATCATAGCCAGTTGAGTGATTCTTCAGTACAATTTATTAAAGAATTACCGTTGAATGCAAATATTAATGAGGGAAATGTAAAAATACATATTACACATTATCCACTAAATTCAAATGGGGAATATAAAAAACATTTAAAAAGTCCTTCTGAAAGTGAGATTAAAGAACTTTTTGCAGATGCTACTGCTGATGTATTTTTATATGGTCACACGCATACATTGAGTGAGATTTTGCACGAAAACGTTTGGTACATAAATCCCGGAAGTCTTGGGTGTCCAATGAAAAGTGATATTGCAAGATGCGGTGTGCTTACAGTAGACAGCGGAAATGTATTGTATGAAAATTTAAAATTAAGTTATGATGTGCAAAGTGTAATAAAAGACATTGAAGAGAAAAAATATCCTGACTATCAAGCAATGTTAGATATTTTTTATGGAGATACTCATTCAAATTAAATTTAATAAGAGTGCCACGGGGACGGACTTCGTGGCACTCGTTGTTGTATTAAGAAGAAACCCCCAGTTATACTGGGGGTACAAGAAACTTATAGT